>WJJB01000437.1 GCA_014729935.1 Candidatus Bathyarchaeota archaeon
CTCGCGTAGGCGACCATGGAAGTTGATGACAAATGACCGAAATTGCAAAGGAACATCGGTTAAAGCTGGGGTTGATCCGTAAATGCAAGGAGAGGACCTTCAAGGAAAACCTTGGTTTGCTTTTCCTGAACCTGCTTCTTACCGTTGCATTGCTGGCGACACCATTTATCTACATCGCGTGGCGTGGAGCATCCCGGAATGTTCCCAATGCAAACAAGCAGCCTTGGATCAAATTTAATGATGACCCATCAACCTCAGCATGCATCGCGTGGGAATCGAAGGAGAACACCACATCATGGGTTCAATACGGGCTTGATCCTGGCAACTTGGATGAAAACCAGACTGTTATTGGGTTCTCGGGATTCATGCATGTTGTCAACCTGACTGGATTAACGCCAAACTCGAAATATTATTACCAGGTCGGGTACACGGAACAACCAGGTGGAGCCTTCATTCCACACGTCTTCGGGGATATCTGGCATTTTTGGACTGCACCAGCAACGACAGACGTTCCATTCTCGTTCTTGGCAATATCGGATACCCAAGAATCAGCACTTGGTATGCATCACCACAACAGGGTGGCAAGGGCACTCGCTCGTTACAAGGATGATGCACGGTTCATCATCAATGGTGGTGACGTGGCGAATTACGGCCAGGAGCAAGATAGCTGGGATCTCTTCTTCAAATGTGCGAGGCCATACTCGCCCTGCATTCCCTTCGCGTTCACGCTTGGGAATCATGATGACATGGGCACCAACCAGCCAATGTACAGGAAGTATTTCTCGTTCAACGATCCTGGTGAACCATTATACTATTCATTCAATTACTCGATGCTACATTTCGTATCAATTCCAATTCCCTGGGGAAATCCTTCTGAATTCACCAAGTTTGGATTCATGAGTTGGTTAGAAGATGATCTGAACAAATCGAAGGACATGAAGTACAAGCTTGTCACTTTTCACTGCCCTTTGCTATCATCCGGATTCTTCGGCAGGAACAGGTTTTTGGAAGAAAACCTTCACCCATTGCTCGATGAATATAATGTCACGTTGGTGATAAGTGGACACAGTCATCATTACGAGAGATGCTACATGGACGGTATCACTTACATGGTTGCAGCAGGAGGCGGTGGATTGATGGATCCCTGCCATCATCGTTTACCAGAAACGCAGCTAGTCGCCAGCCACCCTCACTACCTGAAGATTGACTGCACGACAAGCAATCTCACGGTGAGTGCTTTAACACCGGATGGGGTCCTTTTCGATCAAGCTGTTCTTGGAGGTATTGCCTGATGGCGCTGGTATTTTTCTTCAACCACCTTTATATTTCCATCATCGGGTGGGTGATACAAACATTGATCATGCTGGGCCACGTGTGGTTTCCCAAATTCAACAAGCAGAATAAGGAATACAAGAACAAGTTCATCCAAGGACTAAGGGTGATACCATATGGCATCATGTTCCTATTCGGGTTACTCTTCATGCATGTAGGTATTGCAATGCTTTCAGGTGGTTACCCTCTTGTCACATGGGCACAAACGCTTCCATCCACGATCCTCGCCCTCGTGTGCGGTAGTTCGTGGATCTTGGCATCCGTGTTTGTTGCTCCCAACATTAAAACCATCATCACAGGAAGTGCAACCATAGGGATAACCATCACGTTCCTATACATCGTGATCCCCCTCAGCGGGAGCATCTGGAACGCGCTATTAATCTTCCCTATGTTTCTCGCCATGCTCGCACTCCATGGGTTATTATTTACTGGAGAACAAGTGGTGAAGCTCGTGAAACCTGAATGGGAGGGAGACAAGCGCCTGTGGAACCTGCGCCCCTGGTTGAAACGCTGGTACACCTGGAAATTCAACCTGGCTCTATGGATCATCATCACGCTAGAGATGATGGCACAAATCGCAGGTTACTCCCTGATCACGGTATTTATTGGATGATAGATCTTTGCATGGTGGCAATTCCATTCCACCTTTAGTTTTTTTCCTCTTCAATTTACATTTCACGCGTGAAACCTATTTTCACTAGACAGAATGATTATAATTCGCGGGTTCTTGATCGGAAATAACACATCATTCCCCTAATTATGGAGGATCTCGAACATGGCAGATATTACATCTGAAGAAATTTCACAACTCCCAAGACGGTTTGATACCATCCCCTATGCCACGTTTTTCAAGCTTTGGTATGCTCTTCAAAAGGCACTACCCGAGGACGAGAAGCCAGCAATTCTCACCCGCATTGGCCGCACGATCGGAAAGCAATTCGATGATTCGGATATTGAAACGATAGAAGATTTTTTATCCAGCCTGCAGCGTTTCTTGGAGGTAGATTGGGCAATCACGGATAACGCTCGCGTGGAAATCATCAAGGATGATACTGGAGAACCAGTTAAATTGGTAGCTAAACAAGATTCCTGCAAGATGTGTTTTGCCAATACCTACTACCGCCATGTTGATGGGGGTAGCCCATCATGCATGTTCCCCCAGGTGATGATGGGGGTGCTGTCCCGGGTTCGACGTAAGTTTGGTTTTAAGAAATTGCGATACGAGGGGGTGCAAAAGGGTGGAGTTGGCGTGTGCCAGATGTCGTGGAACCTCGCCTAGGTCTTGGAAAAAGGAATAAAAAAATTGATGGGTTCATTCATCGAGAGCTCGCACGGCGTTCCTGATACCTCGCTGTACAAGCAATAATTGGATGTTCCTTGCACCGCCGATTACTTCTTCCACTTTCGATATTTCGACAGCCATGTCCACCTTTGTGTTATCGGTTAACGCAATTCCACCCATCATGTTCTGGCACTCATAGGCAATCTCGTGAGAGAGTTTCGCGGCTTGATACTTTGCCATACTACTCAAGGTGGCATTGAATTTCTTTAGGTGGGCAGGATGGCCTTGCTTCACTTCCTGCTCGTACGTATCCGCTATTTTCAGGCTCAATTGCGTCACGGCTTCCAGTTCAACAAGGAGATTTGCAAGATTGAACCCAACCCCTTGGTACCTGAATACAGGTTTCCCAAATTGTTTGCGCTTGTTGGTGTAGATCATGGCATTAATTAGCGCCAGCCAACCTATTCCCAAGCTACTTCCAAATATGGAGATGCGTTCAGGAACGAGACCTTCGAAGAGAATCTCGTAACCCTTTCCCGCATGACCGGTGATGTTTTCCTCGGGTATGAACACGTCCCTCCATAATGTTTGACCGATATGCACGCGCGGGACGCTAGTTATCTTGAGTCTATTCGTTTCTAACCCATCCATCGTCTTCTCAACCAGCGCTTGATACATGGATTGGCGTGGATTCTCAACATCTTCCACGGCGTATGACATGAAATAATCTGCTCTTGGTCCATTTGTGGTATACACTTTCTCTCCATTGAAGACGATACCACCTTCTGTTTTTCGCACGGTTGAGGTCATATTGACCGCGTCGGACCCCCTATTCGGTTCGGTAATGCATATGCATCCAACTTTCCTGCCAGTATAAATATCCTCCTTTGCCTTTACCATTCGATCGGATACTGGATGCTCGTACATGGGATTGCCGCAAAGAATGCCAGAAGCTAGCCTTGCGAGATCTAGCTCGGGATCGGCGATGGAGAGTACCATAGCAAGAAGAACCTCGTATTTCATGCCGGTAGGCGTGAATTCTTCCCTGAAATCTGGGTTCTTGCGTTGTATGTAACCTTTCTTTCCAAGGATGGGAAATAATTCGTAGACGTCATTACCCCAATCCGTTTTTGGCTCAAGCTCGTTGATTATGAAATCCTCCAGATCCGTCACGAATGCTTGTTCCTCCTTCGTGAGGAACGGCATCACGTATTGGTTGAAGACCTTGTACAAGTTCTCCGTGGTAAGGAATGGTACTATTTTTTCGTCGATGATTGAAAGTTGCACCATGTGTGTGGCCTCTCTTTTTTGTAGGAAACATTTCCTCGTGTTCGAGTAAGATACTCCGGACCGGATTTGTAATAATAGTTTCCATTCCTTTTGGTGAATGCAGGGAAAGAACATAAGCCCGAGTGCATGTACTTGGTATGAATTATGGATTTGGATTTGCTAGGTACGGGCGATGCCATCACCACATCGAACGTGATCATTGTGGGTGGTTCCTTTTCAGGAAACCTGCTGGCATGGATTCTTGCCACCCGAGGCATTCACGCCCACGTGCTAGAAGAGCACAAGCGTGTCGGATTGCCCATGGAATGTGCAGGAATCGTGTCGAGTAAAATATGCAAACTCATTCCAATACCAAGAAAATTCATCCATGGACGTGTTTCCACCGCAGAAATATATGTCCCGGGTGACATGGCCATCAAGGTTCGCACACGAGATGCTCCTGTCGTGATAGACCGAACGGGGCTCGATGATTATTACCACGAGATGGCAAAAAGGAAAGGGGCAGTGTATCATCTCGGGGAACGGGTGAACAAGATCACGAGGGATGGAGAATACTGGTTAGTTGAAACATCTCGCGGCATTTACAAGACGCAAATGCTCGTGGGATGTGATGGTGCTAAATCCATCGTCGCTCGAAGTGCTGGCATGAACCATGATTTCATAACGGGCAAGCAAGTACTCATTCACGTGAAGGATGATGCAGATAAACCATGTTCCGCAAATACTTGCGAATTGCATTTCGATCCACGGTGGAATGAACTCTTTGCGTGGGTGATCCCGAGGGGATCTAGCTATTTCAGGGTTGGACTTTGTGCCAAGTTCTATGTTGCCACGAAATTGAACCAATTCTTCTCATCCCGGTTCGGTCTCACGTTAGAGGAAGCAAGGCGTGGTGACAGGCAAAAAAAAATAAGCATTGACATCCTGAAGACGACCGGGGGATTGATCCCTGTTGGCCACATGCATCAATGCGCGTTTGCTGGCATGATATTGCTGGGTGATGCCGCTTGCCAGGTAAAGGCAACCACGGGAGGTGGACTAGTGATGTCTTCGCTTGCTGCAACATATGCTGCGAGAGCTATTTGCAAATCCCTTCAACAAGATAAATACTCCAAGAAATTCCTTGCAAGGCATTACCAGAAGCCATGCAGGAGGCAATTAGCCCTTACCTTGAAGATGCATTACATCCTGCACTTGGGGCTGTCTTACCTGGAAGACTCGGATTACTCTTTTCTTTCACGCTTCGGGACACAGGCACACGTGAGGAAATGGCTATTGTCGGCAGCAGACATGGATTTTCCATTGAAATTTATATTGCGCGTGTTCTTGGAGCCATCATTCATTTCTTGGGTGATCCGGTTCTTGTTTAGAAATCCATTCCTGTTAGTCGCATCCTTCAAGACATTGGTCACTTTACCTCGCTCACGCAAAGACATATATCCAACGAAGACCAATCCACCGTGAACTCGATCACCACCAAAGGTGTATTGTTGATGTCATTCCGAAAATCCAAGCAATCCTCAGAACATCGAAAAGTTTTGGTACAGAAAATGGCCGTGATGCTCATAATACAGGCACTCATTTTCTTGGCATTTGCTTGGGTAGATCCCGTGTTCAAGGTTTCGCTATTTTGGTTCATGGTAATCGCGATGGGAGTCACGGTAGCAATAACCGTGCTCGTGCACTTGCATAACATCAAGGTTGATGTTACCGCTCAACAACGACAAGTTGTCGATAAGTGAATTAACCCCAGCCTGAACTGAAGGCGGGGACTACTTTTATCCGCTTTACTAAAGAAAACTTGCCCCTTTAGTTTAGGGGCGGGATGAATCTCGCACCGTCGTTCAAAAATTCGATGGTCTCCCTCCCTTTTCAAGTGATGGCTTCGATGGCTAGAGCAGTGCTCGTCGACCACGCCGTCAAGGTTCGCATCTACCCGAACGCGGCGCAAGTAGAGTTGCTGTCCAAGACCTTTGATTGCAAGCGATGGATCGGAACTATTGGTTGGAAGAACGGGAAACATAACATCCAAGAAAAAACAACCGCTATAGAAAACAAGATCAGCGCGTTCGACATGAGTTGCACGGAATTCATGGTCGGCACCGGCACCGAGGCATTCACCAACCCGCGGTTCTACCGCACGCACGAGAACAAGCTCAAGAAGCTCCATCGCGAGCTTTCCCGCAAGCAAAAGGGATCGAGCAACCGGAACAAGGCGCGCGTTAAAGTCGCCCGGTTCTACGGCAAGATCGGCGACCGCCGCACCAACTGGCAGCAGAAACTCTCCACCGAACTCGTGAACCGACACGATGCCATCGTCAACGGGGATCTCAACTTCGAGGGCATGAAGCGGTTCAACGGCGGCATCTCCAATATGTCACGCTCGAATTCTCATGGGGCGAGTTCGTTCGGATGGTGGACTACAAGTGCAAGTGGCACGGTAATCATCTCGTGAAGATCGGGCGGTTCTACCCGTCGTCAAAGCTCTGCTCGAACTGCGATCACAAGCACGTGGATCTAAAGATCTCTGATCGGGAGTGGACGTGCCCCGATTGTGGAACACGACATGACCGCAACAAGAACGCCGCTACAAACTTGAACGTCGAAGGAAAACGTGTCCTTCGAGAAGAACGAAACGTTACCATCATCAACCCATCTACCGGTGGAGCGCCGGGATGTCACGCTCCTGGAGATCGTGTAAGACCCGTCACGACGAGGGCAGTGGTCGATGAAGGAAGAACCCACGCCCTTTAGTTAGTTAGCGCGTGGTAGTTCAAAGGTTAAACCTTTTTTTATTCAATGGTATAATATCATACAGGATATTACTTCGAGCACAACGAGTTGCAGGCGAATAGCATCATGGAACCGAGCATGTACCTTTACAACAGGGAAAAGGAAGCATTCATCAAGATTGATAGGGTGAACAGCAAGGATGTCGCGTTCATCGTGATCCCGGAGGAAAAGAAGGTTATCATTTGGCACGGCAAGGAGTCCAGCCGGATCACGCAATACAAGGCAGGCATGAAAGTTACGAGCCTGATTAGCGAAAAACAATTATATGGTTTCAAGCACGAAGTGCTCAAGGAGGGAGAGGAGCCAGAGGACCTGCGAGATTTTCTCGAACGGAATTTTGGCAAGAGAGACCTCACGCAGGAAGAGATTGCTCAAAAGGATCGAAAGCTCGTTCAATCAAAGGTGGAACGAATATCAAAAAAATATAAGGAGCACGAGGAACCCATCACGTCACCACGGCCTGCCATAGATGGGCCCAAGGAACCTGAGGAGAGGCAAAGGGGGAATGAGGGTGAGGATACTCCCATCCCGGTTCAAGCTCCAGTGGAAGCTGGAGAAAGCTTAAGCGACGATAAGCCCAAGCCAGCAGAAGCCAGCATTGATGATGAAATCAAGAAAATGGCCACGCGGATCGGATCGGATTCAAGTGAATCAAGGGCGACAGCCTTCGAAAAGAAAAATCTCACGAGTGATGAACGGGAAGTCATGGATGAAGTAAAGCGGGAGCAGCTTAAAACCGACAACTTGCTCAATGTCGAGCAAGTCAAGATCCTCGATCAGGAAAAGCAGGAAAAGTTGAAGCAATTGGAGTCGGAACGCATCAAGAAGCTGGAGGAGGAAAAGGGAAAAGTGGCACGGATGGAAGAGGATCGAGTCACGAAGGAAAGGGAATTCCTCGAAAACAAGCTTCGAAAGGAAAAAGAAGCCATGATGCAAGAGAGGAAAGCACTCCAGGAAAAGCTCAAGGAAGAGGAGAAAAAACGGCAACTGCAACTGGAACGCGAACGGGAAGAACGTGAGGCTCGAAAGCAGGAGAAGATGGACTTCGAGATGCGCAAGATCGACCTGCGAATGAAAATACGTGGTGAAGGCGTGGATTACATCCCATCACCTGCAGAAAACGAGCAAATCCTATACAGGATCGAAGATGGGAAGGCAGTCAGGTGCGATACCAAGGTGATCACCTCGGGAATGGCATACTTGCTTGACATGGATGACAGGGTAATCACTTGGTATGGAAGGGATGCATCTCTCGAAGACCAGTTCTTCACTTCCGAAATAGCCAAGCTACTTGAAGGTAAACGAGATAGTAGCGTGGATGTGGTAAACATCGAAA
>WJJB01000438.1 GCA_014729935.1 Candidatus Bathyarchaeota archaeon
AGATCCATTTCTGGGATGACAACCTCACCCTGAAGCGCTCCCACATCGTCGGCATCTGCCGGGAGATCATCGCACGCGGCCTCAATCACATGGCATTCTGCACTCCCAACGGCGTTCGGGTTGACACCCTAGATGAAGGGCTACTCCTGCTAATGAAGAGGGCAGGTTTTTATAAGCTCACGTTCGCCGTGGAATCAGGATCCCGGCGAATTCTCAGCGAGAATGGCAAGAACACTAAACTTACTACCATTCTCCGTAACACCGTGCTTGCTAAAAAAATCGGTTTTTTGCTAAATAGTTATTTCATGATGGGATTTCCCGGTGAAACGGAGGAAAGTATTGAAAAAACCATCAAGATAGCAAAATCGTTCCCATTAAATTATGCCACTTTTTTTCTGCTAAAACCCTTGCCAGGGTCCAAGATATTCAAGGAATGGGCGGGTGATCGGGACTTTCTTCATTTCGATTGGAATAACTTGAGTAGTTACATGCAGAAGAACAATTTCCTCCTTAGCGAGCTTTCCCCTGATTACCTGTCCAAGGCACACAAGAGAGCACACAGGGAGGTCATCTTACAGGTGAAGATGCTTGCAAGCATCATTTGGATTAGCCTGAAGAGTTTCCATTTCTCTCAATTCAAGTTCAACCTTGAGCGCCTCGTGCATCTCATCTTTGGTTACAATTCATCGATATTCACGTGATGCCCGCATGAAAGTCACCCTCATCTTTCCCAATTACTTGGAAAGTTTCTTCATCATACCTGCTTCGTTTCACCCGCCACTTGGCTTGGCGATGATAGCGGCAGTTTTGAAAGTGGAAGGACACGACGTGCAGGTAATAGATGCAACTGCCGAGCGAATGAATGTTCATCGATTATTAAAAAGATTGAAAAAAATCCAACCAGATATCCTGGGCATCACGGCCAACATTGCATTTGCCCGGAAGGCTTTTATAACTGGAAAATGGCTTAAAAAACACCTTGATGACATTCCAATCATTTATGGTGGACCATGGCCCTCAACGGAGCCTGATTATATCCTCCGTGGTGATGCTGGTGACTACGTTGTCATCGGTGAGGGCGAGATAACCATTGTTGAATTATTGAAGGCAATCGAACGAGGAACCGATCTCAGCGAAGTAAAGGGGCTCGCGTACAGGAGGGATGGTGACATCATACAAAATCCACCCAGGCCACATATCGAGGATCTGGATAACCTCCCCATGCCAGCATGGGAGCTATTTCCATCTCCCAAGCATTACTTTTTCGATTCCAAGTTCAAGCGGTTCTATCCCGTGATGACGTCCCGGGGATGTCCCATGGGATGCGTTCATTGTACAAAGCTCGTGCACGGGTACAAGATCCGCACGAAATCTGTCCCGCGAGTCATTGAAGAAATCGTGTATTTGCATGATCGGTTCCGCGCAGATAATATACTCATCATTGATGATAATTTCAATTATTTCATCGACCGAGCCGTGAAGATCTGTCAAGAAATCTCGAAGCTCGATTTCAAGATGGGATTGCATTTTTCCAATGGAATACGAGCCGACAAGCTCACCTTGAGACTTGCCATGGAATTGAAACGAGCAGGCGCCTACGACATTGCACTTGGGATTGAATCTGGTAATCAAGAAATCGTGTATAAAATTGGGAAGAATTTAAAACTGGATGCGGTTCGACGTGCAGTGCAAATTCTGAAAACCGTCGGTATATTCACGACTGGTTTCATCATGTTAGGCTTGCCGAATGAAACGCTCTCCACGTTGATCGATACAAAGCAATTTCTCATGGAATTGAACTTGGACGAGGCACATATCTTCAAGGTGATCCCCTTTCCTGGCACCCGGCTTCATGATATTTTCCAGAAGAAAGGATATCTCCTGCAGGAAGATCTCGTAAAGCACGTGAATTTTTACATATCGAAATCTGCACCGCTTTACAGGATGGATGGAATGCCCCCATCATTGATTGATCTTGCCTATGAGGATATTTACAAGACATTTTACATGCGCTTGAGAAAGATTCTTGCGTACGTGCGACATATTCGAATACGCTCTTGGAAATGGTACCTTAATTTCGGTCTATACGTGATTAGGAATGTACTTCGCCAGGGAGTGCAAAATACAGCGTCGGAGAAGGGTGAAATTATAAGACAATTGCTGGCTTACAAGTCAACCGAATGATTTGGTTAGATTCTCGAAGAAACCAAGCAAAGGTGGTCTCATGGCAGGAAAAAGGCAAAAGGTGTACCTGGGTTCTATCCACTTGGATTGCAAACCACATAGCGTGCTAAGTGCTCAGGTGTATCATTACTTGAAAAGCAACGATCATTACATCGTAGAGGATCCAAGTAATGCGGATTTCATTATTTTGAATTCATGTGGATTCATAGAATGGTACGAGAGATCGACAGAAAAAGCTATCAAGACATATCTATCCATGAATGAGAATACCACGTTAATCGTGATCGGATGCTTGACACGGATCAACCGGGAGCGCATTGAAAAATTCACGAGACCCGTGATAATTACCGATCTCCGAGAATTGGATGATTTTTTTCTCAGGACGAGTCCCTTTGCCAGGAAAGATGCATTCAGTAACTCAGAACTCACGAATGCATTGAGTGCCGAGCGCCAGCATAATAACGAGCTGGTGCAATTCATCGAGAATGTCATGGCTGCAATATCATCATTTCTAGAAAGAATTGGTATCTCTCCCTTCCCAATGAATAAGATATCGGATGAAGATAAGCGAAGGCAAAAAATTCTCGTGGACATTGGAAGCGGTTGCATCGGCAATTGTAGCTATTGCATCATCAAGAAAGCCAAGGATACCATTCAATCCAGGCCTATCGATGATATTATCGCAGATATCGAGAAAGCAAGTAATGTTCATGAAAATGATACCATCGATCTAGTCGCTGATGATTGCTCTAGTTATGGCATTGATATTGGTACGAGTTTACTCGACCTTTTGGATGCCATTGGTTCCCATTTTCCAAGCAAAGGTATAGACATCACCTATATCTATCCCCGATGGCTTGAACGTCACGGAAAGGCGTTTATAGAACGATGCCGGAAGTATCGCATCAATTCACTAAATATTTCCATGCAAAGTGGTTCAAATCTCGTGCTTCGGCTCATGAATCGCCGATACAACGTGAGCCGAATTTTGGATATAATCAAGGAGATAAAAAAAGCATCTCCCAGCACCCTCGTGTGGACCCATTTCATGGTGGGTTTCCCAGGTGAAACAAGGAAAGAATTCATGAAAACCGTTCGAACTACATCAAGCTTCCATTATTGGTACGTCTTTAAGTATTCAGATCGTGAGGGAACTCGGAGCGTGACTCTTCCAGG
Organism: Candidatus Bathyarchaeota archaeon; assembly: GCA_014729935.1. GTDB lineage: Archaea > Asgardarchaeota > Lokiarchaeia > Sigyniarchaeales > Sigyniarchaeaceae > WJJB01. The sequence continues at coordinate 3,361 of WJJB01000438.1, forward strand.
AAAGGTATCCTTCATCATCAAATCTTTTAGGAAGTTATTATTGAAAATGCTACTTTATTTGTCAATTGCTCGAGGTGTCATTAGAAATCTCTTTTCGTTGAAGCGTTTTAAATCTCCTATTCATAGTAAAAGTGGAATCAATGACTGAAGATCTGCCCTGCATCGCGCTGCTTCGCCCTAGCATCGTGATGAATGCATTCAGCATGCCCAATCCACCGATAGGTTTGGGATATCTTGCTTCATACCTCGAACGGGAGGGATTTAAGGTATATATAATCGATCTGACCGTTAGACGCATTACCGAAGATACCCTTGCTAAATTCTTGATGAAAAAAAATCCAATGTTGATTGGAATATCAGCTCTCACCGCATATTATAACGGCATGCGAGATCTGAGCCACGTGATAAAGAAACGAATGCCAAGAGTCCCCATCGCCCTCGGTGGGGTACATGTATCCATGTTACCAGAAGTGTCTCTTAAAGAATGCCATGCCGATTTCGTCATAGAGGGGGAGGGCGAGGAGACCTTGAGGGAGCTG
>WJJB01000439.1 GCA_014729935.1 Candidatus Bathyarchaeota archaeon
ATGAAGGGGATGACATATGGGTAAATTTCAAGATACCCGGCGTGGGTGTTCATTGCTTGGAAATCAAGGATGGAGCCGTGAAGCACCTCGCTACCTTGGTGGAAGAACCGACAGTGACCATCACGACCGATCGGGAGACAGCCGTGGGTGTAATCTCGGGAAGCGTGGATCCCGTGGAAGCCTATAGTGCAGGTAAATTGAAGCTTGAAGGGAACTTGGCTAAAGCCACGGGATTGGTCCTGTTATTGAACGTCGTGGGAGATGAATTTGGACTGGAACTGGACGCGTGATGGGTTGGGAGTCACATGAAACTTCTCTATCTCGGTCACGCGGGCATCCTTGTCAAGCATCAGGGAACCACGGTTGCCATCGATCCCTTCATTTCAGGCTCTTTTCTATGGAACGGGAAGATAAACGTGTACCGTGGAGAAAGCCCATGGATTGGAAAAGAAGGAAGCATCCAGCGATTCATTGATGCTTTCGGGGCCCAGATCGATGCGGTAGCCATTACCCATGCACATCTCGACCATTTCGACCCACCCACCATCATGGCATTGATCAATCATGATTTGGAAATACAGGTAATTGCACCGTATCCTGTCGTTGATTGGTTGCAGGCAAGCTCCATCTTGGATCCTGCCATCACGAAGTTCCTGGCTCCCGTGATGTGGAATGAAACTTTAACCGTGGAGGGTCCTGGAGGCGAACTTGAGGTGATCGTGATGCCAAATCCAGGAATTCCCAGGGAATCAAGACCCTACCGGGTGGGATACTTGGTTGCCCCTCCAAGCAAACCCGGAGTTGCACACGTGGGTGATGCCCACTCGAACGGTCCTTGGGAGCATTGCCGATCCCGGGTGAAATCCCTGGTGACATGGGGAAGGAAAGACAGGATCGAGACTATCAATTATTTCAAACCGCATGGATTGCTATCGACATGGTGGATTCACTGGGAGCGATTCATCCCTGGTAATTTCACGTGTAGCCAAGATCCTGATATATTCGTGAACGATGCAAGAGCTGCTGGAGTTGAATCTGGCGTGCTTGATTACAAAACATGGACTGATGCGTGGTGAATTAATGAAAATCACATTTATAGGTGCTGGATCGATCGTTTTCGCCAAGAAAGTCATCAAGGATTTACTCACCTTTCCAAAGATGCGAGAAGATACTCTAATTATCTTGGAGGATATTGACAAGCATCGGTTGGATCTGATGCATGCATATTTCCAGAAATACAAGGAGGATAATCCCCGCCTTCTCGAAGGAGTTACCTTCGAGGCAACTACCGATCAAAAGAAAGCTATTGATGAAGCAAAATATGTCATTTCTGCGATCCAAGTTGGATCATTGGATGCCTATAAGCTGGATCTTGAGATTCCATTGAAGCATGGTATCACCCAGACCGTGGGTGACACGCTCGGACCTGGTGGGGTGTTCAGGGGATTGAGAACCATGAATGCATTTGAATCTATCTTGGAAGACATTAAGGACGTTGGATTTCAAGGCGGGAAGCAAGGCAATGAACGAGGGTTCGCACAGAAGCCCCTTTTCTTGAATTACACGAATCCCATGGCAATCAATACGTGGTATTGCAATTTAATCATGCCTGGGTCCACGGTTGGCTTGTGCCACGGAGTTCAGGGAACTGCCAATCTGCTACGCATGTATGTTGGTGCTGCGCCAGGGGAATTCTATTACCTGGCAGCTGGAATCAACCACATGGCATGGTTTCTCGAGATTTGGTTTAAAGATTCATTTACACCTGGCTCTGACTGGATAAATGCCTATCCCATTTTGTGGGAACATTTCGAGGAGGAGCCCGAAATCATGGGTAGTGAAAAAGTTCGTTGGGATATGATGAAAGCCACCGGCTTTTTCATGACCGAATCCAGCGGGCACCTTAGCGAGTACCTGCCCTATTATCGCAAGCGAAAAGATCTCTTGGAAAAATTCAAGGGTGCTGATACGGGTTTCGATAGCTTGGAGCATGCGGAGTATTACAAGTCCAACATCCGAAAAGCGAGCACACTAGAAGAGGAATTCACGGAAGAATTGAATAAGGATCATCTATCATTCGAAACGAATTCATCTAGCGAGTATTGCGCGCATGTAATCAATGCCATCGAAACAAACTCCCCCTTCAGGTTCAATGGAAATATCATGAATCACAATGCATCTTTCATAACGAATCTTCCAAGAGGATGCTGCGTGGAGGTACCGATCTTCGTTGACACAGGTGGCTTGCACCCGGAAGGTGGAATTAGCCTACCAATACAATGTCAAGCTCTTTGCATGAGCAATATCATGGTGCAAAAGGCTACCGTTGAGGGATTCTTGGAAAGGGACAAGGAGAAGATATACCATGCTGTCATGCTCGATCCAAATACCGCTTCGATTTGTTCACCAGGTGAAATCCGGGAAATGGTTTCGGAGATGTTTGAATCGCAGGAAAGGTGGCTTCCGGGTTTTTGAGTATCCAAGAAAGACGACAAGATCACCTTCCGGTATCCTTGGTGGAACTTCTCGCTTTTCTTTTCAATGCGCGTTTCGATGTAATTCTCAACGGCCAATAGATCGCGTGAAATATCACCATGGGAATGAAGAGCAGGTACCAGTATTCGTCGAAATAATCCTTCCTATTATCGAACCATCCGAAGGCAAAATCGGTCAAGTCAAGAAAACCGTCATAATCGGTAGCCCTGGGGCGATCACCCACCATGACAGCGAAATCATGGACGGCATTCTTGAACGCGGTGTTATTGGAGATCTGCAAGTTTGACCAGAGGTATTCGTGCCATGCATAGGGGCAAATCACCTTGATGCCGTATTGGTACATGCTTTTCAACATGAACATGTAATTTTCGTAGCTTTGGTCACGGCGACTTCCAATGTTCCACTCGAAAATGCCCCAGTTGAAATCCGCCCGGTTATTTATCTCCTTGAAGACTCCAGGCTCTATCAAGCCATACCTCGTGATACCGATGGTTCCATTCTCGATATCCGCAGTTTCTAGTGGGTCGCACCGGTGATACCGGGCTTTATCACTCCCAGGCGTGGAGAGAATCTGGTGGGAATAGATTTTATTTTTTGGAATCCCGACATCAACCAGCCAACTCGCCTCCGCCTCAACATTCTGCTTCACGTGAAAGATCCTGAAATCCGTCCATTCCTCCCACCATGGATTGCTCTTTATCGCTTTCCTTGGTGGATCTACCGAACCGAAACTGGCAAAGGCAAGGTTGAATTTGTCATTAAGCTCGGATATGGTGCTATATTTGGCTTGCAACCATTCTTGGAATTCTTGGATCACGAGCGGATTGTAATCGAAATATGAATCGTAATCATCTACCAAATCGTCAAACTCGTGATAATTCGTGTGTTCAAGATGGATTTCCGAATCCATAGAGCATCCAACGAATAGATCGGGATATGCATCCATGAAATCCTTCAGTATTGTTCCAGCGATCTTAACATTCTGTTCCCTGTAGGGGTAAATTTGTGAATACTTCGATAAGGTAAACAAGCGGGGTTTCAATGGAAGTTCCAGTTCAGCTTGAGATGCAGGCACCGAGTTATTATTCTGGTCCCATTGCACGTTCGAATCATTATCTGCCCACAGGTCGGTTACAATGCTGGATTTGTTGGTATTCTTCCATCCTTCCATTCCCCAGTTACCACCGTTCATGTGGAAAAGCACGGGGATGGAATAGTTCACTGAAAAATTCAACTTGTAGTATAGGCTGGAAAAGGGATTAAATGTCCAATTATCAATTGCACCGTTGAGCTCACCCATGTACCAGCAACTGGCTGAAAAGCCAATCTTGACATAATCCGAGCCGTTACCAAGTTCTTCCTTGAAATAGCTAATATTGCTCGTGTAGGATGACGTGTCTTCCCATATGGGTAAAATATACATCATGTTATTCTCGTTGGGAGGACCATTCACGCCGGGATAGAGCTGGTACGGGTTGAAATAATATGGTGCAAGGGTGGGTTGGATGAGGGAGTAAGAAACTAGGACCGGTGCCATAATGAGGGCACACGTGATCGACGCCAAGGCATACTTGTAGTACCTTTGTTTCATCACCCGGGGGGGTCTCCTTGAACGCATGTTCGGGACCATTGCCACGAGCCACAGCCCCACCAATCCCAAGATTCCGCCTATGTACCATCCTGCACCGATGTAAAAAGATGCAGACAGGAGGATCACGTTTATAACGATAAAAGTTGCCTGGGGCTTGCGACCAGGTATCATGGGTAGTATTGCGAACGATAGTAGCAGGATGGGAACAAGCGTGAATAAAACTCCAGATATATTAGTATCGAAATTCCAAAACGATGCAGAGAAGAATTCCATGAGATTAACCCTACCTATCGCCGCGGAGATCACTTGGACAAGAATGGTGATCTCGCCGGCTATCCAGGTGAATATTCCTGCCAGGTACATGATCCGGAGTGGTGAGCGTGTGGTGGTATCCGGCATGAAACTTGAAAATGGTATAGTCTTCCTTTTTCTTGCCATGAAATAATCATCGCTTATTATTGGTCGTGGATAGATTCCAAGCTGCTAATTCAATTGAATTCCGATGCAAGAACCTGCCCCGCGGCTGCTTGCCGGTTCTTTTTCCATCGCGCAGGCAAAATAACCGAACACGCGTGATTGCTTCCGGTATTATCGGTGCACTATCTTACTTCGCGTCAAGAATATTAAAGATTAAGGACGGGTGTAGTTCACGGGAGTGATGGCGGAGCGCGTAATACGGTATTACGCCGTAATACGGCTTGGGATTCGATCCGTAATACAGCGTATTACGGAAGATGAGTGCAAGGGAAAGGAATCAAATATCACCATAGTCCATAATGCAGTGAAGGGACTCCATGAATGATACCAAACTAAATCGCATCCCTCCCGGGCAACATGTAACGAAACAATTTCCCGTCTTGCAGCACGGGAGGGTGGTACACCTTGATAGGGAAGATTACACGCTGGAAATTACAGGCTTGGTTCAATTGCCCACCATGCTTGATCTTGACGGGATCTTGGCATTACCAAGAACCACCCGAACAGTTGACATCCATTGCGTGACCTCATGGAGCAAGTTGGACACGAAGTGGGGGGGTGTTCAGTTCAGGGAAATCACGGCACTTGTCAAGCCCTTAAAGGAGGCACGCCACGTGATCATGCATTGCGCGGACGGTGGTTTCACGACCAGCCTTCCCATAGAGCCAATGATGGATGATGACGTGCTCTTGGCATATGAATACAATGGAAAGCCATTAAACGATGCACATGGTGGTCCAGTTCGCGTGTTGGTCCCCAAGCGTTATTTTTATAAGAGCGCAAAGTGGCTAACCGGCCTTGAATTCACCAAGGAGGATTCCCTTGGATTTTGGGAGCGAGGGGGGTATTCAAACAGCGCAGACCCGTGGAAGGAAGAACGGTATGCCTGAGCATGGCCACCTAACGCCTAGTATCCATGGATGTGTCCCGATTGTGGCATGCACCATAAGCGGGATGAGAATTCTGCGAAAAACGTCGGGAAGGAAGGAAAACGCATCTTGCGGGAAGAAAGGAATATAAAAATTATTAAATCATCTACCGTGGGAACCACGGGAAGTCACGCTTCTGGA
>WJJB01000440.1 GCA_014729935.1 Candidatus Bathyarchaeota archaeon
GAGATGTATCATCCTCGTAAATCTCGTGATCGATGTAAAAATATTGGCGATGGATCTCGTCACTCTCGTTGATCAATTCGACCAGCGCCCGCTTCTTGAATGGCATGTAGCAATAGCAATTCAGGGCGCACCCCTGGTTGAATGAGTTATTCAACCGCGTTGAACTTGTAAAAAGCTGGGATTGGAACGAATTCACGATTTCGTGGCCCAAGCAGAAGAAATCACCCAACGGGCAAAGGACGCTGGGATGATCCATGTCATCCCAGGTAATCTTGAGCAACACGCTCCTATAATGATTGCGTTGGGTCATCCAGATATGTGTGATGGCACCCGGTCCCTTGATATCCGCTAGAACCCGTGTCTCGCCTGGATTGATGTTCCAAGCGTCATCATTCCTTCCAGTTGTATCCCACGAGGAAAACCGACCCGTTCGACCTGATGTAATGCGAGCATATTCTCTTGTCATGATGCTAGTGTATTTGCATTACTACAAAATAATACCTTGCCACGGGATTGTTACTTGCTTTATTACTGGTGGGTGTATGGTACGATATCATGGCAAGCAATGATCCGGATGAAGATGATTACCTTCCCGAGACTGCAAAGGACGAGCTGAAGAGAGTAAGGAACGCTCATGACGTGTATCTTCGAGCGGTGAATAATCCAGTTCGCAAGAGAGTTCTTGAACTATTATGCAAGGGATGCTTGACCCGGGTGGAATTAATATCGGCTTTAATGGAAGAAAATCTTGTATCGGACGAGGGGGTTCTTTTCTACCACCTCCAGATCTTGGAGAAAGCCAATTGCATCACCAGGATGCCATCACATGCCACGCATCATGAAAGCGAGGGGGAAGATGCAGGAAGCGAGTGCTTCAAATTAACTTTAGAAGGAAAAGTAGTGGAGTACTTGGATTGAGAGAGAAGGCATAAAGATTATGTTCGATGCCTTGAGTTCATGGATGTATTGGAGTGGCAGGGAGACTGAATCCTTGGATTCTATTTCATCCGTAAACCCCCGAGGAAACCACGTCCTTTAGTTAGTTAGGGCGTGGTAGTTCAATCTAGAATCCTTCAATCGATTTCACTAGTGTCTTTGCATCCCCTATCGAGTTGTAGAAATGGGTGGATGCCCTGATGTTGCCTCCCCGAACCGAGGTGTAAATGCGCTGCTTGAGAAGTTGCTTGTGCATCGCATCAACATCGGGCACGACAATGGACACCACATGGGACCTGCATCTTGGACTCAGATTACCATGGGAAATGCCATTAGCTTCCAATAACTCTCTTATCTCGTTCGCCACGAGCATTGATGCCCTCTCTCGTGCTTCCCCCGGGATGGATAACAAGCATTTCAGCGATTCTCGCAGTCCTTGGTAGCAAATGATGGGACTGGATCCCACTTGGAACATTCGCGCATCCTTGTATGGGATGCGCTCGCCAAACTCGAAATTCTCCATGTCTTGAACCCCCCACCAGCCCATGTACCTCGGTTTCACTCGATCGAACATTGCATCTCGAACGTAAAGGTACCCCGCCCCGATTGGACCTATAAGATATTTCGTTGCTTGCCCAGCTGCGAAATCCACACCCAGTGCCTCTAAATCAAAATTAATCACGCCAGCACTCTGGATGATGTCTAACATCACGAATGCATCATGATCATGAGCAAGCTTGGCTAATGCCTTTGCATCTATTTTGAAACCATTCGAAAATTGCACGTGGCTCACCGACACGACACGTGTATTATTATCAATTGCCTCGTTGAAATCATCCAATGACACCATTCCATCACGGGATTTTACCACTCGCACATCCACGTCATTGAAGCTTTTCAGGTTGAACCACGGGATGTAGTTCGCCGGGAACTCCAAGTCACAGATCACGACGTTCGAACCCGGTGGATACGGGATGGAATGTGCCGCGGCATTGATGGCATCGGTCGTGCTTGTCTGCAAGGCATAGTTACTCGGGGTTCCACCCAGCAATTCGGAAAGCAAATACCTCACGTCCTCGAACATTTCAACAATTTCATGGAAACTCGTCGTTCCCCATATTCGCCCCTTGAAATACCGCTCCATCGCGTTCATCGCGGACATGGGCGGTACACCTACCGACGAGTTATCTAGATGCGTGATGCTCCGCAAGCTGGGGAATTCCTCATCTATCCAAGCCAGCGTCTTTTCACCAAGAACGGGATTGGCGGGATTGGTGCGCATGTTTTAGAATTATTGCTTATTCTTATTAATCCATGCCATTACCATTCAGCCTCCTCTTGTTTAGCGATCTTGCATGCAAGGTTCCAAGCCTCGCCCCAGGTACCCTTGAAACCATTTCCTGCATCCTGCTCGCGGGGGATATAACCATTGGAGCAAAATCGGAGAATAGCATCAAGCGGTGTTTCAAGAAAGTGGCGTTACAGCTACCGGAGGATATGCCAGTCTATTTCATCCCTGGCAACCACGACCATCCATACGTGTGCAACCAGCACGAATGGTTACCATCCAATTTCACGTTGATGCATGGTAGGTGGGAGGAGATCCAAGTTGGCATATCCAAAGGGAGTGAAAAAAATACGAGAGCACCAGAGGTAATCCTGATCGGGTTCGGGGGCGCTTCGATGGGCTTGTATAACAATTTTGCCTTCGAGGAGGAAGAGATTGAATCAAGACTATCGGGTTTGTTCAAGCAGGTCCAAGAAGCACGGGATGGTTCGGATGGTTTTATAATCCTGCTCGTGCATGATCCTCCACGAAACACCGCACTGGATGTGAATTACCGGGGAGATCACGTTGGTTCAATAGCTATCCGGCGGGTCATTGAACGATTTCAACCCGATCTCGCGGTTGCAGGACATATTCATGAGTCTCCTGGCATTGACATCATTGGAAAAACCACATGCGTTAACGCGGGCGAGGCAAGGTATGGTTTCCATGCACTCTTGCACGTGGATGATACCGGCGGTATCCACGCAGATTTCATGGAGAATAAAAAAGCAGTATTAAAAGAAAACAAGTAAACCCGTAGGAGATGTTACATCCAATCTTCCTCGCGGGTGTTCGGGTTAGATAGCTCATTCAAAGTAAAGCCGCTACTGGGACAATTGCCTATTTTCCTGCTCTCACCACCCTTGAATTTTGCCCATCTCACCGCGTTGAGCAAAATACGACATATCTGGGGATTATAATAGATGGGAAATGTCTCGTGACCCGGCTGGAAATAGAAGATCTTCCCCTTGCCCCGGTGCCAGCAACAGCCACTCCTGAAGACTTCCCCCCCTTCAAACCAGCTGATGAAAACGAGGGAATCAGGTTCCGGGATATCAAAGAATTCGCCATACATTTCCTCGTGGGGAAGTTCTATCACCTCGTCCACGCCTTGAGCTATCGGATGGTACGGGTTCACGCACCAAATATGGCTCTTTTCCGCGCGTTCTCGCCAAGTGAGGGAACCAGAGGTGCCCATCATGCGCTTGAAGATCTTGCTGAAATGGCCAGAATGCAGGACGATGAGTCCCATGCCGTTAAGGATATATTCTTGCACCCTGTCCACGACATGATCTTGCACCGCATCATGCGCGGTATGCCCCCACCATATTAGGACATCCGTATCCGCAAGTATATCCGTGGTTAACCCGTGTTCGGGCATGTCCAAGGTGGCTATTTTCACATCGACGTCATCATGCTTCCTCATGTAGCTCGCTATTGCCTCGTGGATACCATCAGGATAGATCAATTGCACGAGACCTGGCTTCTTCTCGTGAACATACTCGTTCCAAATCGTGAGCTTGATTGCACTCATGGTTCTAGTTTTGTGTTCATTGCATTCAAAGCTTTTTTCCGGCTCCCATTCACGAAGAATGCACGCAATATTCGTGGTTGAAGATTGGGGATGGAGGCATGTTTTCTTCCCATTCCATCAAGATTCATAAGGAACAAGATGTATGTGGTATTTGCATGAACTACCTCACGAAGAAGGAACTTCTATCCAACCTCGAGGGCCTTACCGGTTCTCATGAATTGAAAATCGATGATGGATGTGCCATCATCAGCGAGCACGGGGGCCGTGTCATTGGTCTCTTTCCCACTTCCACCAGCAAGAACAGCTTTTGGGTGAATCCACGCGCCAAGGAAATCCTGAAAAGTCGTTCGTGGAATCTCGGCGGCGAGAGATTTTGGATAAGTCCAGAACGAGACTTTTTCTATAAAAATCCGGAAAAATGGGAAGGGTGGTTCTGTCCAGAAGGAATCGATCCCGCGAATTACAAGATCTACAACCAGGATGCTGGAAGCTGCATGGTCAAGAGCAATCTCACGTTCTTGAATCAATTCAGCAAGAAGAAATACACCGGTTACATCAATCGGGAGATTCATGCCAGTCCCGATCCAGTCGAAACCTCGCAGGCACATGCAGGCGTGAGCATCAAGGAGGAATGCGTCATCCACGACTCGGAGTTTGCTGGTAACGGCTGGTCACTTGCACAGGTGATCTCTGGTGGCGTGAATAATCCTGGAACGGTCATCATCCCCGTGAAAGAGGACGCGGAGCCCCTATCATACTTCAGGAAGATCCCTGAAAATAGGCTACACGTGGCTCCGGATCATGTTTCCTTCAAGATCGATGTTCACGAAATCTACAAACTTGCCATCAGGCCGGATGATATTGATTTCTCGGTGAAGACAAAGATCGCCTACATGCTAAAGATTCCTGGAACTGGAATGCATGTAGGTATCGTGAAGATCTCGGATGACATCCCTCGCACGCAGGCAGATTGCTTGGATGCAGCAAGAGATCACCCAGATCTTGACGTCGGGGTCATCCAATCATACAACAGCGAATCACCTGCACTTCCCAATCTCATGTTTGGTGAAATTGAATTGCAGCTACTACCCTTCAGGGAGCGAGAGGGTCATGCAACTTGCACTTCGGAACACGAACTGCACGTGTACGAGGGTAACAAAAAAGAGATAACCGAGATTATAGGATCCATGTGCAATATCGATGGAGAACCGTTCCTTTTTACCCAGTGACGTTCTTCCCTTCTTGCGAGAGAAATGCAATCCCTTTTTCAGCGAGATAGTGCAAGGGCGGGTAAAATGCGTGAAGCATTCAATGAAATTAAAAAACAATAGAATTATCACCCGAAAATTTTTATTTTTTCAGAACATCTGATTATCTGATGATGCCATGATTGTCGAATCAAAAGTAGGAAGCAAAGGAGAGTTATTCCTCACAAAAGAAATAAGGGAAAAATTGGGTTTGAAACCCGGGGATAAGATATATTTTGAAGTCAAGAACGAAAAGCTACAAGTATGGCGTATTCCGGATTTATTAGAAATATTGGAACTTCCTTCCATAGGAAAACCCGAAACACCCGAAGAAATTGAGAAAGATCTTGAGCAATTCTTCAAAGCACAAGAAATGGAGTCAGTGAAGGAAAAATGAGTGAGGGGTTTTTGCTTGATACGACATTTATCATGCCATTCTTTGGAATTGATGTTGCAATTGAGAATTTCAAGGAAGATCTGATATCTCTTTTATCTTCAAGTCGTGATGATTTATTCATCACGTCTTGCTCATTAATTGAAGGCAAATGGAAATGTATTCGCAACTTCACGAAATCCAAGAACGAAGAATACCTGAAGAGAGCAAATAATGCCTTGGAAAGCTTTCAATTGAATAAATATGTAAAAATTCTCGATTCTTGGTTTGTTAAGGACGCATCAAAGTGGGCTGATCATCTTCTAGTTAATGGTCATCAAGATTATATGGATTGTTGGATTGCAGGAACGGCTAGAGCGTTAAATCTTGTATTAGTAACTGAAGATACCCCGTTGGTGGATTTAATTAACGATCTTGACGAATGGAAATTGCAAAAAACAATAGATTGGAAGGTTTTTAACCTTTGAACTACCACGTCCTAAACTAAACTAAAGGGGCGGGTTTTCTCTCGCAAGACAGATAAATTGAGGCGTGAGGGTTCAATGGTTCCTTTCGTGCTCTTCCCGCAGGATCTTCCGATAGGATGACTGCATTGCAAACTTAAACAGGGAACCGGCGTTCTTGTGCATCTTTTCCATATCTTGCGAGATCAAGCTTCCTGGAATCCTTGGAGGATTCAGGAATTCTCGAACCGTGGTAAGTGGTTCCAAGACCTGCTCATCATCACTGGTATCAACCTCATTGATGCCATTGATCCCCGATTGGCGTTCACCTTCAACATGAGCGGGGGTTTCTCCATCGCCACTCGTCGCAACCAACTCGGGAACATCCGATAAAGCCTCGTTATTCCAAATGAGCGATAAGATGATTTCATCGGTTACACTTGCATGCTTCCTCTCGCATTTACCGCCAAGTTCATCCAATCCGGACATGATTTCCTTTAACACGGGACTCTTGCGAGCGATGACCTCCTCCCTGCTCGGAAGAATAGGCCGTTCCATCGGAATGGGAGGTCTCACGGCCCGCAATCGTGCATCGTCGTCTTGCATCGACTTCATGGGACTCATCAAGATTCTCACGGGTGCGGGGGTATAAAGCACCGGGTGATATCTCGATCATATCCATGGTCCAAGGGATACACGAAGTAGATGATCGAAGGCAGGACCGTGGGACATTTTCCACGATTTCACCTGCGGTTTTCGCGCCACCTATTCGGCTGAAGGACGAGGTCCTAGCGAGGAGGCGATTTGACTTGCACTGGATAGATGTGCCCCATGTGTCTCTCGCGGGCATAATCACTCCAGGGGTGCTGCTCTATAGCCAGGGGGTGATCAAAATGAATTCGATGTTCGGGTCGGCATGGCACATCGTATTCCTGCTCTCCAGTGGCGTGTAGCGGAATCGGGAGGGAACGCATGCGCCTCCCAAATCGTGAATAAGATTCGATCGGGTGGCGATTTCCCATTTCAAATGCAGGGATATCATCGATCCACGGCGGGACCAAGGGTGAATGGAACGCCCCGTCTCCCGTGGGAGGCAATCGATACCTCGGGTTATCCCGTGAACAGTCCCGAATGGTTCGATGCCAGTTCATGGAAATCATGGACCATCCGCGAAACATCATGGACTGCAGAAAGAAAGCCACGGAGCAACTGTGAACGAACCATGAATCTCATCGACTTGGCTTGCAATGCTGTTGCACGGGCGGGGGGCAAGGCACGCGTGCGCCATCTTCACCCAAGGCTGTGGGCCGCTGGAGCGGACGCATGCGAGGGTCTTGGTGGCATTTTCCGGTGCCTCTATTGATGTTACCACCTGCGGGAAAATCGTTGATGGCATCCCGCGCCTGCTTCATCGTGCTCGTGA
>WJJB01000441.1 GCA_014729935.1 Candidatus Bathyarchaeota archaeon
CCTGTAGTAGTTCAATGAAAGCTTCCACCCTCGTTTGCAAGGTCCCCCTTGAAGATCGAGAATAATCCCGCTCGATATCCAGGATGTGGGCATCCTCGCCCAGCTCGTCCTTCAGGTCCACGCCATCGATTCCCTGGAAATCGCAGAATTTAAGGGTGTGATTGATGATGCCCCGCGCGCCGTGATCCTTCAATAGTCGTACGAGCCTCTTCACCCTAACCCTGACGGACCCGGGGACCATCCGCCAATTTCCTTGTTGATCGAGATAACTCTTGGCGATGGAACCCAAGACATCATCATCGTCGATATCAATGTTGAAATCTTCCATCATGCCCCCGATCCAAGTGTCATAATACACGATGTTGGCTCCAAATGCTTCAAGCCACCTTCCAAAGACATCATTGATGAAGATGGGATCCCCCGTGAAAATAAGCGGGAGTTCACCATTTGGATGTTCCAAGAAATCCCTGCCACCGTACAAGTACCTGAGCCGCTCGATCATGTCGCTTGGTGCCAGAACGGTGGCTTCCTGGTATCGCCGGAGGAGTTCCAATCCCCTGATACCGATCCCGTGGATACGTTTCAGTTCAGATCGCAATTCACTGGCGATGCGCACCTGTTCCAAGATCTTTTCATCAGCGATACTCTCGCCAAGGTCCAATTCAAGCAAGTTCTTGAAGGCTATTACCTCATCACGAAAAAACTCGTGTCCTTGCCTGTTGCGCTTGAATGGTATAGTGAATTTCAACAGGGGGATTTCAAGCTCTTTTTGCATGTATTCCATGCCGCAGAAATCCCCGTTGCAGAAATTGGTCCCGATGAGGAAATCGATATCATGGTATATTGGAATTTCTTTTTGAAACATGGCACCCATCACGTTCTTGGAATAGGTGCAGAAGCTGTGAGTCAGGAAGATGCCCCCATCATTGGAAAGTGATTCAGGGCCAACGAATACGAGGGGAAGCACGTGAACATCGAATGACCGCAGGATTTCCAATGGAAGCAATTCGTGTCCCATGATCCCGATGAGCTTTTTTCCTTCCTCCTGCTTTTGTCGGAGGTAATCGGTGTAAGGGAATTCCTTCATTGCATCATGCTTGATGAGTTCCGCCATGTTCCATCAACATTGTTACATCGTGTGAACGGTGCATTTCAACGAGAAATACAGGTACCACAGGTAGGTGCCGGGTTCACTTTAAGTTTTTCAGGCCATCATAATTGTTTTCAACCATACTTCAATATGTAGGATGTAATTTTCAAGTGTTTGGTGTAACCAATGGCACACACGAGAACCTTGGATGAGATCAACAACAAGATCGATTCTGGAGCCGCGCGAATCATGACCGTGCAGGAGATCGTCGACGCTGCAAGGAGCGATCACCCGATTGCTTTTGAAGACGTTGACGTGGTGACAACGGCAACCAAGGGCTTGATGAGTGGAATCATGGGAATTTTCTCCCTGCGCCTATCGCCACCGAAAACCCTCAGGAAATTCACCGATATATCGCTGAATGGGATACCCGCGTTTCCGGGACCATGTCCCAACGAGTTTCTCGGCATCGCAGATTTCATCATCTATGGTACCTCGCAAAGCAAGACCCGTGAAATGTATGCTGGTGGTTCCCTGTTCAGGGATCTCGTGGAAGGAAAGCAGATTTCAGTTACCGCATGTAGCAGCGAGGGAACCGTCATCGAGATGGATATAACCCTTGAAGACATGCAATACGCAAGGATGATGGGGACGCGGCAAGCCATCAAGAACTATAATGCCATGATCAACCCCACGAGCCACCCGGTGGATACCATTTTCTCCGTGCTCCCCTTCAAGCCCGGCAATAGTGAAATCACGTTTTCCGGATGTGGTGCCCTCAACCCGTTTCAAAATGATCCCGAGTTTGAATCCATTGGTGTGGGAACTCCTGTCTTGGTCAATGGGAGCAAGGGGATGCTCGTGGGTCCGGGAACGCGTAATTACATCAAGAAACCAAACATGATGACCATCGCGGATTTCAAGGACATGAAGCCAGAGTACATGGGTGGGTTCAAGACCTCCTATGGCTTGGAACCCATCTGTTCCATCGCAGTTCCCATTCCCATTCTCAACCAGCGGATATTCGATAACGTGGTGAAATCCGACAAGGATGTTCCACTTACCATTCTCAACTTGGTTGGTAGGGAAAAGCTAGGCGAGATCACTTACGGCCATGTCTGGAATGATAACTATATGGTCGCGTTCGATCCAAGCAAGTGCGAGGAATGCGATGATTGCTTGGCAGTTGACCATTGCCCAACCCAAGCATTTCACAAGTCGGAGGGAATTGATAGGAGTAGGTGTTTCAATTGTGGCATGTGCGCCATCACGTGCACCTGCGAGGATGCCTTCGACATCGACTTGAAATCCGTGAATTTCAATGGGAAGGATGTTCCCATTGTATTACGCCAGTCCGATCGCCATGGTGCAATCAAGCTAGCCAACCGCCTCAAGGCCATGATCCTTTCTGGAGAATTCACCTTGAATGAACCCGTCTCTCCGTTGAAATTCGCTGAACGGGTCAAGTAGTATGATTTCCTGGAATTGAAGGGTTTTAGCTTTTTTCCATTCCACGTGCGAAAGCCTTTTCTCCCTCCACTTGAATGGTATCCCGGTGATTTGCATGGGTATCACGCTGGATCAAGTTGTGAAAGTACCGGAATGCATGGATTGCGAAAAGTATTCATCGGGATGCGACCACCTTAACGCCTTCATCGCGGACCTGCGCGGGTTCCTCCAGGGTTACCGTGCAGGGCACGAACTGGAGATCTCCATCAAGATCACGTGCAAGGACGGGAAGCTATGCAGTTGAACAAGGTGGCAGCAAGAATTACACATAGAAATTTAAGGTTGCGGGTGGTTGTACCCGTACTCATTACTTGAAGGTGAATTGAACAGATGTCCGATAATGATGACGAACCTTTGACAGAAGATGAAATCCGCCGTGAAATGGAAGGGGAAGGCTTGAGGGAAGAAGCAAATAGCGAGATCATCGTGAATTTTTGGAAAACAAAGTTGCACGATGCATCCCTTGGTATCCGCCAGAAACAACAATACAGGTCGAAATCCAGGAAATACACCAAGGGTATGGAGGTCCGGGGTGAAGTTGCCTTCAAGAAGAAAGGCGAAAAGGACGAAGAACAAACCAAGATGATCATCGGGTTCAATACAGATTTCTGGGAAAGCGAGGATTCCGCTTATCTCAAGCGCCATGATCCCAAGGAACTCTACAAGAGGCTCTCCATCCGTCTCTTCACGGAATTGAAGGATGACAAGGGGGGTAATTGGATGGGATCCTTGGAACAAAGCCTGACGGAAGCCATCGTGAGCAGCATGACCCAAGATAAACCCTTACCATTGTTCATCATGGATGTCCCACGATATGAATACCTGATTCGCCTCAGCAAGGGAAAAACCCTGACAGGGCACCGGTATTGCTTCGCGCTCATTCCTGATAGAGATTGGTCATACTCACTTGAGAACAAGGTGAGGTTTTTCTCGATTCAATCGAAGCGCATGACCGTTGGGCTGGATTTCAGGGTGTTCGAGCTCGGTGGCTTGAATGATGATCAGGTCGTCGCAAAGATAGACGAGAAGAAATTCGATTTGGGCGGCAAGTGGGTGATCAAGATCCTAGATTCGAGTCTCGAGAGAAACCACGTCTTCAAGCACATCTTGATTCTCTTTTGTTGCGCGTGCAAATACTTGGATCAAATCAATGATAACATCCAAAAATTGTACGAGTTGCTTTCGAAGGAAGGAAATTTCTTGGATACCATCAACGAGGAATTGTCCTTCTTCAAGAATCCCAGGTACAGGAA
>WJJB01000442.1 GCA_014729935.1 Candidatus Bathyarchaeota archaeon
CTCTTGTCCTTGGTACCCTTCTTAATATTTTTAAGCGATTCAATGATGGTGTTATCATCTTGCATTTTCTGGGTGATCACTTCAAGCAAGTTCTTCAATTCGGGATCCAGTGGCTTGGATGGGTCAACCGTGTTCAGGAATGATTTCAAGTCTTTCAATGGATCAACCTTAGCACCAACACCTCCTGCAGAATAGGGATTGACGAAGCTAAGTCCAGAACCATCATCTTGACCCTGATCTTCAGCATCTATCGGTGCAAAAGTTAATTCTCCCATTTCCTTTAATGCTTCCTCCTTTTCGATGATTTTACGCTTGAGATCACTTATCTCTTCTTTCATACCGGCGATGGCGTCCTCGTGCTTTGTTTTCAACTCATTGATCTTGCTTTCTTGAGTTTCCTTCAAGGAAGAAAGCTCCTTTTCAAGTTCTTTGATTTTTGCAGTAGATGCTTTCTTTTCCTTTTCAAGGGATGCCTCTAGTTTAGCAGCTTTCCCTTCATCGCCAGATTTGCTTTCTGCATTATCAAGCTTTTGCTTGAGGCTTGAAATATCTGCCTGTAGGGAGGAAACGGTTGATTTTAGCTTCTCGTTTTCACTCTTGAGGGAATTCACCATATCTTCATCAATGTCAGGCTTTCCCCTGGCTTCCGACTCGAGTTTCACGATTTTTTCCCGTGCTTTATTTAAATCCGCCTTGACGCTTTTTACTTGACTTTCCGCTTCCTTCTCTAGACTTTTCAATTGATTCTCTAGTTCAGCGATTTTTTTATCTTTCCCCGCTAATTTCTCACCAAGATCGGGTTTCTCACTGGCCTTTTCTAACTCACCTTCAAGCTTGGCGATTTTCGTTTCGAGTTCCGCTTTCATGGTGTCCATTTCTTCGCGCAACTTGGTTAACTTGTGAGATGATTTTTTCCGTTCTTTTTCCAACTCATCTTCAAGCATGGATACCTTGCTTTCATCAACCTTCGGGGGGGCGACGGGAGCGGTGGAAACGGGGGTTGAAGGAGTTTTTACCCTTGAACTTGTTACCGCCTGCGCTCTTGGGTCTATTTCAGGAGCAGCGGTTGGTTTCAAACTCTCTAGTTCATCCTCGCTCGGTAAAGTGCCGTTTCCTGCCAACAACTTGTTAATCTCTGCGAGTAGTTCTCCCGTCTCTTCACCTTGGTTAATCACGACGGTCTTGAACCCATAGAATTGATAAAGACTCTTGATCTTGGTTGCGAATGTTCCAGCTTTGTACTTCTTTATCATCGATGCCTTGTTCCCGTTCCAGACGTAGATTATTCTCGAAGCTTCATCAACGATGAAGCCTATATCTCCATCGGTGATTTCACCTGTCCACTTGAAGCTTCCCTCGTCAAAATCCTTAACGATCAAAGTTTTAAACGGCATGTTTCTTCACGCTAGTATATTATGGTCTACCTCGGTAAGATGTTCTTTAATTTGTTTTATGACTTTATAAATTTCACAAACCAATTGGATGTTAAGCCATGCAAGCGATAACCCATTTCTTTTCAGGAATATTCATATCAATCCTTCTTGAACCTCTTGGCACCACTTGGCTCAGGTTCCTCTTGATCACGGGTCTTTGTATCTTATCACACTTTCTTATTGATGCCCTTGCCAAGATCACCTATCATCCCGCCGATGCAAAGTGGGATGATGCTTTTTGGGTATCCTGGCACGTGATCGTCTATATTGGTTCGGTTGCATGTGCAATCATCTTCATCCGAAGTTATTTTTTCGGGATGCTGGTGTCGATGATCCCAGATATTTACGACTGGGGCATCATCCGGGGCGTGCGTGCTTATAAGAGAAAGCATAATCCAGCGGTTGAGCAGGATCAGGAAAAAAAGCAATTCATGGAGGGATGGGAGTTTCATGTCTTGGTTGACAAGTTCCGGGAGAGATTCCTTTCATTTTTACCTGACTTGAATCACGAAGCTGTTGGGATCCTCCCGGAAATCGCAATATGGATAACCTGCATCTTGGGCGTAGTTTTCATCAGTTGAATTATCGCACATTGAAGAATTTGATCGCATTTTCAACTGTTTGCCTGGCAACTTCTTCTTGCGACGTGTCATGTGAATTGGCGATGGCTGCTATCGAGTACTTGGCGTTACTGGGGGTGTTCACGGGTTTTCTCAACCACGGGTGCTGAAAGGGACTATCCGTTTCTGTTACCAATCTATCCAGTGGAAGATTCTTGGAGACATTGTACCATCGGAATATGGAGAAAGCGGAGGAAGGAACTGAGAAAAGAAATCCCCGCGAAACTAGGTAATCATTCATGGTCTTAGGACCCGAGAAGCAATGGAATAACACCTTGTTCAGGTTAACACCCATGGAGTCCATGATCTTGAGAATCTCGTTGGTTGCCCCGTCTTGTTCATTGTAAGGATGGCTTGGATTTGCCGTGTCTTTATCCCTTGGACTTGCATTGCGAACGTGCAATGCCACGGGTTTCTTTCCATCAATTTCCAAGAGAAACGAGAGTATTGATTCTAACTCATTTACCTGTCGTTCTCTCTCCTGCAATGTTTTCGCATGGTGAAAATCCAATCCCAACTCGCCGAATGCGACTATATCATCCACGCGTGATTCCACGAATGATTTCCATTCTTGCAAATCCTGCTCGTATTCATGCACAGGTGTGTACGTGACGGTTTGTGGTGCCCATCCACAGGAAAAATGTACTGAATCATGTTGCATGGCAAACTCATGCAAAATCTTGGAACTTTCGAGATCAATGGCGCTGGTAATGAAAAACCTCCCGTGGGATTGCTTAAAGGCTTCTAGTTGCTTCTCTGGGCTTGGTGTTCTTGAGCGTCCACCCGTCCAAGGTACGTGACAATGCGTGTCAACATATTCCCATTCACCAGCCGGTTGATCGATTTGAAGTCGATTTCCCATGTTTATTCACTGTTATTATTGTATCATTACGAACCGATTTCATCCGAAAATCCCCGAGGAATCCACTGCCTTTATAGCGAGGGGGAATCGGGGGCATTTCTTGTATCCTTGCATAGCATCCGGTATGCGAGTAACAGATAAACCTTGCAAGTCTTTACCAAGTGCTCTATCTCCACGTACTCGTTTGAATCATGTGTCCGCGAGCCCGTGGGCCCGAAGACCACAACGTCTTGTATTCCTTGTTCCCTCATGTGCACGGCATCCGTGCTTCCCGGGGCAAAGAAATACACGGCTCGGACCCTGTAGACGTCCTCGAAGGCCTTGGCAAGCAGTTTCGTGAAGGAACGATCAGGCTCTACGAATGTACCGTTAGTGCAAGAAATAATCTCCAGCTCTATGTCCACGGGTCTATCCCTCACCTTCCTGTTACCTTCTTGAATATTATCATATCCTTCAGGTAATTCGAGCCTGTAACCAAGTTTCGTACAATACCGGGCCAAGCTATCAAAAACATCCTGCGTCGTGACACCCGGCAAAACACGAATATCCACGCAGAATTCACACGTGTCAGGAATCACGTTCACCTTCTTTCCTGCCTTGATCCCAGTAAAGCTGATGGTGGTTTTGAAAAAATTACCAATACCGATGCCATCCTCATTGTATGGATCTGGCTCATCATCACCAGGAGATCGGGCAGCCTTGATAAGTTGTCTCAAGGTGAAACGGCTGAGTACCCCCTTTAGCATATTCCATATTGTAAGGGGTGGTTTGACTTTCGGAAGTTTCAATTTCTTGATGCTCGAGATGAATCGAGTTACCTTTTGTATTGCGTTGGATTTCGGTTTCGGCATGCTCCCGTGACCCGATGATCCGTGCATGGTGAAACGAAGCCACTTGTGTCCCTTCTCACCGAGAATGATGGCTGGACTGATGACCGGTGGTTGGCCGGTGGGTTCTGAGATGATCGTTCCACCTGCATTCACCATCTCCTTGTGTTCCTTAGCCATGAATTGTGCCCCGTGGTCCCCATTTATTTCCTCATCTGGAACGAACCACATCTGGAGGCAACCGTGCATTTTGATATCCGATTCTGCCAGTATCTTAAAAGCCATCATCTGGCTTGCCAATCCACCCTTCATGTCCGCTGCACCGCGACCATAAAGCCTATCATTCATGATCACGGGCTTTAGTGGATGCAAGCCATCCTTCCACTTGGATTCTTCAAATGGCACCACGTCAAGATGCCCGTTGAATTGAAGGATGTGCCCACCCTCTCTTTTTCCTATCCAGCCAAGCAAGTTATACCAAGGTTTTCCCTTGTCTGGATCATCGCGATCGTGCGGGCAGTTAATAAATTGGGTGGTAGCACCACATGACTCCATGAAGTGCTTCACGTGCATGAAAATTTCCTCCAGATTCGTGTATTTAGAGGGATCTACAGTGCGGGAATCAATTGAGATTAATTGAGAAAGCAGATCGATGAGTTCTTCTTTTTTAGCATCCACCCGTTCAATTAGCTCCCGTTCCCTCTCGGATAATTCTCCCGCATCGATCCTCTTTTCGGACACTTCCTGCACGGCCTCCTTTTCAATTAATAGGTAATCTTAAATCCATTTATTTTTTCCTTGGTGCGGTTGAAAACAATCCCTTGAAATAATCCTTGAATTTTGTTTGGTGTTCCTCGGGAATGATACTAACTTTGCCTATTTGGAGAGCCCC
>WJJB01000443.1 GCA_014729935.1 Candidatus Bathyarchaeota archaeon
ATCTATGGATGCAGCGGTTCAGTTAGAGTTTGATGTGAGGAGCATGGTGCAACCGTTTCCATTGTTATTACAAGCACGGTGCCAGAACATGACAATGGAGCAGGAAATCATGGTCGAAAGGGAAGGCGTGAATCATTTTTTCATCCCTGTTCACATGCCAGACCATGGAATGACACCTGTGCAGAATGCACCCTTTTCCTTGAAAATACTTGATGCCTCGGGAGTGCAAATAAAGGAAGCAAGGGAAACAGTTTCGATAGTACCTTATGGACCACTTTTTGCCATAAAATCCCTGAGAATTAACCAAGCGGGGGGGATTGATCAATTCGAGGTGGTCGTGGATCTTTTCAATGATGGGAAGGTAAAAGCAACCTTGAACGCAGACCTCTTGATCAAGATACCGACCAGGTCAGAACTGGAATCTTTGGATTCCCAGAAATTAACATTGGGTGCTGGGGCCTCAAAGCAAATCGTGTTCACCAAGATCGATCTACCCTTAGATGCCATAACCCATCATACTTTCAAATTGTTCGTGCTAATCACCGTGACAAGCTTCCAGAAGGTCAAAAACTTGCTGGTGAGAGATATCAAGCCAGAATCCATGATTCCCATGAAGGAGCGGTTGATCATCTTGGGGGATATCAAGAACTTGGATAACACCCGGAAAATCACGAATGAAACTGATAAAGTGTCCCTCGAGGTTGAATTACACTGGAGAATTCCCTTGCACAAGTGCAAGGTAAAACTCATCGAATTTATTGATGGAACAGAATACACGGTGTTAAAAACTATCAGCATTCCCAAGAAGAAGATGGATCTCTACACTTCGATCTACTGGTCCCCTCCGAAAGCGAAGAAGCATCCTCGATTCTGCAAACTCGAGCTCAGGCTCTATCAAGATGATCAAAGGGTGGCAGGTGATGCCGTGCAATTTACTTCAAGGTTTTTTACCATTTACCCCTGATCCCGGCGAGTTCATGGTTTCAAGATAATCTCTCTTCCTGGTTCAGGGACCAACAACTCAACTGGAGGATCCAATTCACCCACTCCAGCTTCCAGGCGTTCCAAAGGCGTCCAGTAGGAGATCGGGGGGAAGAAATTATCGTGATGAACCGGCACCACTAGCTTAGGTTTTAAATGTCGCGTCATATCAAGTGCAATTTCGTCCGCGTTGAAGCGTCCCGCAACAGGTGCTATGAAAACATCTGGCGAGTGATGGCTTTCGAGTATTTCAGGGTACTTGACGCAGAGGCTCCCAAACATTACCACGCGAGTTTCACCCTCCATGCATACATCGTATCCCATCACCTCTCCCTTTGGAAATCCTCTAACGTTTTTTAAAATCATTCCCAAATGTCTCCAAGCCGTGCCATTGAAGAGAACTCTCAAGACACTTCTTGCATCGAAGCGAACGTGCCTTGACTTCAAAACCGATACCTTGAGGTCATGTTCTGGATATTCAAGGATGTCGCCAGGGGCGACTTCTATCACGCGATTCAAGCAGTTCTCCATATCCCTTTCAGGAATCTCCTTTTTCGATAGAACCTTGCTAATCGAGTGTTTTGCCTTCTTGGAACAGTGCACCTTTATGTTTTCTCTCATCATGAGGATTTCAGGAACGTCTTGAAGATGATCGAAATGCCCGTGTGAGATGAAAATCAAGGCGTCATCTCGAACCGATTCAATACCAGTTTCGATCACGGGTTCCGCCCATTGATTCCTCCTGAACCATGGGTCAAAGTGCACGGTTGTTTCATTTATGGATAGTTGCATGTTTGCTGTTCCGTGCCATTTCAGGTTGATTTCCGTCATCGATTCGTGACCTTTCAAGTGCAAAATGTGAATTCTGCCGAGGAACGATTTTACTAGGCCTCCTACCTTTTTAAGCAATGGCTCGATAGGTCTACATGCTTCTTCCAACCGACGATGACACGACGATTATCAGGTTGAGGAGACGTGGAAAAACCAAGCATGGTTCATTCTTGCACGCATGAATGATGCAAGATGTGAGTGCTCGTGGTTAGCAAATTAATTCATCAAGCGTGATATATCATGGCTCATTTAACAGAGGGTTTTTTGTGTCCGAATTGTGGTGAAAAATCAAAGCACGTGCATGCATGCCAGAAAGATATCAAAGACACCAAGATGTCAATGGAAAAGGTGAAGCAACTCGAGTATTTTTGCATCAACTGTGGAAGGGTTGCTGGAAGTGACCAAGATTTGTGCCAACCCGTAGCACTAGATGAAAGGGAAAAATCCAAATTCGTGAAGGCTGCGGTGGAATCTGATGGTGCAGAAACTTGCAAGGTATGTGGTCAACCCGTGAGTCCCCCAGGCCATATATGCGATCCAAAGGGATTGCCATACACGTGTGAATATTGCGGAGACACGGTTAAAAATTATCGTCACATGTGCAAGCAGATGATAGAAAAAGCCAAGTATACCTGTAATAATTGCGGGAGAATTGCAGTCGAAAAAGATGACGTGTGTGCCCCAATCAAGTTGCAATGATGGTTTTTCTTCATCATTCTTTGCTTTTTTCCACCGTTATTGAGGCATGGTAGTTCATTCCATGCCTTTTCACAAATTCCACGCACCATGCATGTATATATCCAGCAAGATGTTATATTGGTAGGAAGAGGATTTGATTCAAATCCAACTTGGAATAGCCGTGATTGTTAAGTTTGCTAAATTGTTTGTTTTAATATATGAGGTTGTTCTTGAAATGCATGGGAAAGATTCACACTCGATTTACATGAGAACCAAGAGGATTCATGATCAATGGTTACCCTTGATAAGCAAATATTAAAGAGTTATATTAACACGGAATGCGACCGGTACTTGTTCTTAGAATTGGGGGAGGGTAGTGGAGATTGGATGAATCCGATATCAGCGATCACTCCACCTTCGTCCCCACCGTTCCATCTCAAGGTACTAGAAGCACTTGGGAAAAAATACGAGAGGAAAATATATAACATCCTACTAGAGCTCCCATTCACTTTCATCAAGCGTTATTCCCTTCTTTCACTCCATTCAAGGATTTTGAGCAGTGTCAAGGATGGATTGCTCCTCATTGAATATGAATTCATGCAATCCAAGTCCTTCGCAAGGAGAGTGTTTCCCAAAAAAGACGCATCAACACCACTTCCAATAGCGCAATATAGGTTCCGCCCAGACATCACCATTATCAGGAAAATTAATGGAAACCAAGTTTACGAGCTTTTACCAGACGGGACAATCCGGCACGTGCCAAAAGGAGAATTGAGTAACCGCTTGGG
>WJJB01000444.1 GCA_014729935.1 Candidatus Bathyarchaeota archaeon
TCCCCTAGCATATATCGCGGCCAAGCTCGGGCTCGGGTACACTCTACCCGAATTGCGGAATCAAGTCACCCAGAAAACTACTGCTTGTTTCGAACCTGCCCTTGATTACCTCGTGTTGAAAATACCTCGCTGGAATTTGGAGAAATTCCAGAGGGTTAGTCGCAAGATTGGAACCCAGATGAAATCCGTGGGGGAAGTAATGGCAATTGGCCGCAATTTCGAAGAGGTATTGCAAAAAGCGGTGCGAATGCTCGAAATCGGAAAGAAAGGCATGGTATGCAATAAACCCCTTCCAGACATCTCGGATGAGGAGCTCAGGGATGAAATCACCCATCCTTGTGATAACCGGCTTTACTGGCTTGCGGAGGCTTACAAGCGGGGTTTTTCAACTGAGGAAATTCACGCATTATCAATGATCGATAATTGGTTCCTGTACAAGGTAAAAAACATTGTCGAGATGGAACGACAACTCCTATCATTAAATATTACTTCTCCGGTGGAACAGCGCTTGCCTGTACTAAGGAAAGCAAAGCTATTGGGATTTTCTGACAAGCAAATTGCATTATGCATGAACACGGAGGAGCTCATCGTTCGAAGGGAAAGGGTTAGAGCAGGGATCGTACCATATGTGAAGCAAATCGATACCCTAGCGGCAGAATTTCCCGCCAGTACAAATTACCTTTACATGACATATTGTGCAGATGAGGATGACTTGGATTTCACACCGAAAGAACCCGGTTGGAAGAAAATCATTGTGCTTGGAAGTGGGGTCTACCGGATAGGCAGTAGCGTGGAGTTCGATTGGGGCTCGGTAAACATGGCATGGGCCTTGAAGGATCAAGGTATCAACGAGGTCATTATGCTTAATTATAATCCAGAGACGGTATCGACCGATTATAACGAGTCAGACAAGCTATATTTCGAGGAGGAAACCCTCGAAAGGGTGCTTGACGTGATCGAGAAGGAAAATCCCTTCGGCATAGTGGTATCTGTTGGAGGCCAGATTTCCAATAATTTAGCACCAAAACTGGCTGAAATCAATCAAGTGTACAGGCAAACCGGTATCAGGATTCTTGGAACCCAGGGAAAAAACATTGATAGGGCGGAAGATAGGGAAAAATTTTCCTCATTGCTAGATCACTTGGATATCTTGCAACCAAGCTGGCGCAGGCTCTATTCAAAAGAGGAATCGTTGCAGTTTGCTCAGGAAGTTGGTTATCCCGTTCTCGTTAGGCCCTCGTACGTGCTCTCTGGAGCAGCCATGCGGGTGGCATATAATGCAGAGCAATTGAACGATTTCTTGGATTTGGCTGTTACTGTTACGGATGAGACAAATTCAATTGTCATCTCCAAGTTCATAGAAAATGCCCGCGAGGTTGAAGTTGATGGGGTGTCCGATGGGGAGGATGTGTTCATAGGAGCTATCATGGAGCACGTGGAAAACGCCGGCATCCATTCAGGAGATGCATCTACCTCCATTCCCCCCATTACCATATCGGAGCAAGCCATATTGAAGGTTACAGAATACACCAAAAAAATTGCCCTCTCTCTTCAAATTAGGGGGCCCTTTAACATCCAGTACATTGTAGACGGAGACCAAGTTAGCGTTATAGAGTGCAACCTCAGGAGTTCCAGGTCCATGCCGTTCGTGAGCAAGATGCGAGGCATTAACCTGATGAAACTAGCGGCAAACGTCTTGCTTGGAAATAAAATTCGCCCAATACTTGGAAAGGAGATAGACCATATTCCACATTTCAGCTACTATGGTGTTAAAGTTCCTCAATTCTCCTTCATGCGCTTGGAAAATGCAGATCCGGTTTTAGGGGTTGAAATGGTATCGACTGGTGAGGTTGCATGCATAGGCTCATCGTTCGAGGATGCACTGATCAAATCGATGATCGCCGCGGAGTTTGACATACCCGTTGAAAGCAAGGAAGGTGATGGCAAGGGTAAGGTTGTGCTGATAACCGTTGGTGGTTATGAGCTTAAGCAGCAATTAATTCCCATAGCTAGGCGCTTGATCGACCTTGGCTTTCGAATATTCGCTACGGAACACACGGCTCAAGCGTTCTTGGATGCAGGAATCGATGTTACCACTGTTTTCAAGATAAGTGAGCCGGATCGTCAGCCAAACCTGCTCGAGTGCTTGCTTAATGGCACCATAAGCTTGGTCATCAACATACCAATGACCATCACCGAGGAGAAACTGGTGGCAATGCTTGAAGATGAGTACCAAATCCGGCGGAAAGCCGTGGAATATAATGTTCCCGTTCTCATCAATATGGAACTGGTTCGATCCATCATCACTGCACTCGAAACGCTCCAGCACAGGAAGGAAGATGATATAATTTCATTGAATGAAGTTTTCGAAAACGCAGATCACGTATACTGGTAAAGCGGAGGAGTGTACAATGACCGGTGATACCAGGAGTTACAATGAACGACGTTGGAACCCATTCTTGAAAAAATGGATAATGATTGCACCAAAACGTGAGAATAGACCATTAGATGTTAAGGGCACCTCACAGGCTGATATTGGGCAAAATGGCAAGATCCAGGATCAGCTTAAGAAATCAGCAACCAAGGAAAAGAAATTCTGTCCTTTCTGCGTTGGTGCTCCCGAGGTTCCGGAACCATACGACGTGGTGATGCTTGGTAATAAATTTCCAGCATTATCCTTGGATAACAAGGATGTGGCTTCTAAATTGGATCCTGGCAGCCCGTACAAGGTTGCACCAGCAATTGGCCAGCAAAACGTTGTCTTGTACACGCCCGATCACGGGGCGAAGTTCAGGGACCTGCCGGTCAACCATATCTGCAAGCTGGTCAAGTTATGGAAGGAAAAGTACATGGAAATTGGTAACATTCCGGAAATTGCATACGTGTTCGAGTTTGAGAATAGAGGGGAGTTGATTGGAGTATCATTAGCTCATCCACACGGCCAGATCTATTCCTTTTCATGGATTCCCACCTACATCAAGACGGAATTGGATGCATTCAAGGAATACATGGAGCATACAAACAGGTGCTTGCTCTGTGATATCGTGAAGGAGGAAATGGAACAAGAAGTAAGAATTATTCAACAAAACACCTCATTCATTTCCTGCGTGCCATTTTTTGCGTCATGGCCACACGAGGTGCACATCTATTCAAGGAAGCATCTACTCTCATTTGAGGATTTTGATGATAAAATAATTCATGATTTCGCAAGCATCTTGAAGGACTTAAATGCGAGATACGATGCCTTGTATCCTGGAATGGACATGTCCTTCGTGATGGCAATACATCAAGCACCAACTGATGGGAAAGATTACTCCTATTACCATTTTCACGTGGAATTCTACCCTCCCCTCAGGAAAGTTGATGTCCGCAAGTTTGCTGCCGGGGTTGAGCTGGGAACTGGCACATGGATAAATTCCAGTCTACCTGAGACTTTCGCACAAAAAATGCGTGCAGTGTTGGACTAGCGCGAGGGTTGAAAGCAGGAGGCACACCTGGTATTATCCCTATGATACGTGTACCTCCCAGTATTACGACGTTTCAATACCTACTACAAGTATCTCAGGATGTAACAGAACGTGGTATTCAATGAAGCAGGTGAAAGATCATGAAAATCGTACCCATACATCTTCCCGTGCGATATCTAGACGGTTTGGATTCCCTCATCACCATGGGCGCCTACCCGAACCGGTCAGAAGCCATCCGCATGGCCATCAGGTATATGCTGAAAAGTGAATCAAGGGAATTTACCAAGAAACGCGAGTGAATGATCCTCGCTCATATTTTCTTTTTTCCAGCAAATGAATGATTATCCCCGAAACAATCTTAGACCACCCTGAAATCAAGTGGATTCTTGGAAATAGCTTAACATGGTTGGGGAGCAAAAGTCAACTTAAAATGATTGGAGTGTAAAAGAGATGTGAAGTATAATGCAGTTGAAAAATGGAAAACTTCCTGCGGATCTACTGAGGGAGTACTTGAAAAAATACACGAATGCGAAGCAGGATCCTCGGGTATTAAATACACCGAGCTTGGGCGACGATGCAGCGGTGATAGATATGGGTGTGTTCTGCATGATCTCCAAGACGGACCCGATCACGATGGCCGTGGAACAATTGGGCTATTATGTGGTTAACATAAATGCAAATGATGTGGTTACCAAGGGAGCGATACCCCGCTGGTTCCAAGTAACCTTGCTTTTCCCTGAAGGAACCAAGGCCATGGAAATCGAGCAAGTATTTTACGATATCAAGAAAACCTGCGATGAGCTGGAAATCACCATCGTGGGAGGCCATACCGAAGTTACATCAAGCGTGAGTCAACCTGTTGCTATGGGAAACATGATGGGGGAGGTGCTCAAGCAACCCGCGGTTACAGAAGCAAAAAGGGGCGTGGTGGAAAAGAATCACCTGATCGATCCAAAAAACGTGGTTGAGGGTGATGATGTCATCATTATCAAGGGATTAGGTATCGAGGCAACGGCATTGATTGCCATGGAGAAGGAGGAACTACTATTGGAAAAGGGGCTGGATCCTTCTTTCATCGACAAATGCAAGGAATACCTTCGAAACCCTGGAATCAATGCATCCATTCCAGGTGTTGCTGCATTTCAAGCGGGTAAGATACACGCAATGCATGACCCTACGGAAGGCGGGTTGGGTAACGCATTAAACGAGCTTTCGGAACTGGTCGATTGTGGTTTTAAAATTTACCGGGACAGGATAAAAGTGTACCCGGAAACCGAAAAATTGTGCAATGTCCTCGGTTTAGATCCCATGTACCTCCTTGCGTCCGGTGCACTTGTTATTCTCACACCACCCGAGGAAACGATTAATGTAGTTCGTGCAGTTCGCAACCTGAAAATGGATGCTGCTGTCATTGGATCCGTAGTTGATAAAGCCGATGGCATTTACATTATGGAATCTGGTGAGAGGGTACCACTTGGTGGTTATAAAGAGGATGAGATCCTCAAAGTCCTATAATTTCAATATAAGTATTTAACAAATTCCTTTTTTCATTCCTGCCAGAAACCTTTTTGAGGTTGAAAGGATAGAGTGAAAGGAACATTAAATGAAAAGTGTGATGATACCATGTGGAAAAACATACTAGTTGCATTTGATGGTTCGGACCACGCTATGTGGGCTCTTGACCGGGCTATTGAAATCGGGAAGAAAGATCAATCCAAGATTACCGTGTTTTATGCTCTCAAGCATAATTTCAAGAGGGTAACCCCCACCATCTTTCCATTCTTCTCACAAGACGAGGATCCATTCTCCCTTGATCCGGCAACTGAAGCAAGGGTGTACCAAAGCCAGAAGAATATGGCAGCGAGAATCTTGAAGGAGGCTGGGAAGAAGCTTGAAGAAAGTGGATTGGAATATGATCTTGAATTGATCGAGAATGTTGGACCTGTTGATGCAGCAATGGAGCTCGTCAAATTGCGGGAGATCGATCTCTTGATCGTGGGCGCCCGTGGTGTACATGGTCCGATCGAAAGACTCGTTTTGGGGTCCGTCACTTCTGGAATCGTGAATAAGGTATGCGAAGCCAACATTCTCATCATTAGGACGGCATGTAGTGCATGAATTCTCATGGGATGAGCCATGGTTGGCAGATTGTTCTTGATTGTTGGGAATAGTGGTTCTGGTAAGGATTCCATCTTGGAGTATGCTGCGGATCACTGGGACGACACGAGGCGAGATTTGATAGTCCCCAAGCGATACATCACCCGGCCCGCATCGCCAGATACTGAGGATTACCACTCGGTAACACGGGACGAGTACGAACAAATGGACACGGCAGGGGACTTTTTCCTGGGATGGGAGAGTTATGGCATTCTCTATGGCGTGCATCGGGATGTTCTACGGGATATAGAAAAAGGAAAACTTGCCATCGTGAATGTAAGCAGGCAAATCATAGAGGAGTCCAAGAAGCGATTCCCGACCATGAAAATAATCTTTGTTTGGGTGCCTTTGGAACTCACCATCCAAAGAATCAAGGATAGGGGACGGGAAAATGAAGAGCAGATGCATAAACGCATCCAACGTGCAAGGAAGAACCAGGATCTTCCCGGCGCGGATTTCATTATAGAGAACACCGGTACTATAGAAGAGGCAGGATCCGCCCTTATTGAGTACTTGGTATCATTCTGTTGAATGATCTCCCAATGCTAACTTTTTTTCCATCACATTCTTGTATTCGGGATTTATCTCGAAACTGGCGACGTTCCTATTCAAGTTTAGAGCAGCCAGGGCACATCCTGCGGATCCTGAAAAAGCATCCCCAATCCAATCTCCCTCATTGGTAGAAATCTTGATCATTTTTTCCAAGAGCACTATGGGAAGTTGGCAGGGATGTCCCTTTATCCGGTGTGGATCGTTTCCACGGTTATACTCCGGCCAGAACCACACGTCCCTCTCGTATGGATTTCCCTTCCGTTTCGTGTTCGGGTTAACATACTGGGGCTTGAAGGTATAATTCTTCTTATCCTTCACAAGAAACAAGATGTGATAATGGGAAGTAACATATTTCCGTTTCGCATATACCCCCCAAGAATACGCCCAAATTACATGGTTAATAAGATGAAAGGGGATTCGAGCAACGGCATTCAGGATTTCTCTCAAGCGTGTCCATCCTGATACTAAATAAAAGGATCCATTATCTTTCAGGCTCTCGTAAACCACGGACGCCCATTGGTGTGTAAATTCCTCGTATTCGGTTCCTTTGAACTCATCATCGTAGAGAATGTAATCTTCAGCGCCATATTCATGCGATGATTTATCAAATTTCAAACCAAAGGGTGGATCTGCTATGACCAGGTCAAAAAAACCAGTGAAACGCGGTTGTTTAAGGGTTTTCCGGATATCACCGAAAATGAACTCGGATTCTGGTGTCACGTGCAATGGAAGCACCGTGGTTCCTATAAGGATTTCGGTAGCGCATGATGGTTCTCACTTTTCCACCGAGATCATTCAGTCAGTCTTTATTACTTACCTTTAGCTACCTCATCTTGCATGAGAAACAAGAAAAAGATCATGATTTACCCGTGCTATTTCGACGTGAAGCGTCCGAGAAGTAAAGGGCGGCGAGTGCCGAAAAAGGACGCGGTGCTTCGTCCCATGTTGGATGAATTACGCGTGATAGCCGATCACATGAAGCTTTCATATGATCTGGATGAGGAGGTCGTCCATCCCGCTGCTTGGTGGGACGGGAACCCTGGTCGCATTATGATAAAGAAAAAACAAGATGGAGAGGATCTCAAGAAAGCTATCTTGGTCAAGCAATTTTCCAAGTATCTTAAAGCTGTCAAGAAGAAGAAGAAGGAAAAAGAGGCAGCCAAGGCCAGGCATGCAAGGTATGGACGAAGTGGCAAGGGTCACAACCGCTACAAGAAATGAAAACTATAGTTTCATCTTGAGCTTACCCGCGATATTCGATATTTTTCGTTTTTCCAAGGTATTAAAATGTTCGTCTGAGCTCTTACCGAGGGCCGCTCCCTTGCAATTGATATAATATTCGCAAAGTTCATGGAATTCGTTACTTTTTCGGGGATGCTTTTCACTGATATCTTGTTGCTCCATTTCATCCGTTTTGAGATTATATAATTCCTTGGACTCAGTTTCCTGGTCATAGATGTACTTGAATTCGTTGGTTCTCACAGAAACCATCTTTTTTATCGTCCTGTCCGATGCTTGGTTGAATCGCGTAACAATTCCCTTATGGAACGTGCAAGCCATTACATGATCTAATCCCGGATTGCCATTTCCGATATTCTTCAGTAAACTCTCGCTATCGAATGCTGGATCATTTTCCAAGCCGGCGAGTTCCAAGATGGTAGGAGGTAACTGGATGAGGGACGAGAGCCCAGGTACCCGGGTTCCAGGATTTAACCCTGGTATTTCCTCCCGCTCGATGGGTCCACCGAATATCGCAAATGGCACGTGGGGAAGTTCGTCGTAAAGATGAGCCCTGTGCCCATAATCACCATGCTCGTTGAATTCCTCCCCGTGATCTGAAGTGAGGATGAAAATGGTCTTATCGTATTCACCGTGCTTTTTGAACAAGGTGACGATCGTGGAGATATTTTCATCCACGCTTGGAATTTCGGCATCATAAAAATCTATCAGCCGTTGTTTCTTGTCATGTTCCTTTAGAATATCCGTATATTCAGGATACTTCTTGTTGTGTTCGAACTCCCGCTTGGATATCCTCGCATTCACTTGTTCGAGGTGGTTATAATCTTGAGGCATGAACGGGTCATGGGTGTCCATGTAATGCACCCAAAGAAAAATCGGTGTCTTTACCTTCCGGCGATGCAACCCCCTTCCTTGCCCCTTGGTTACTTGTTTCCTTTTCCCGTCTTTTTCGTGGAATACGGCGTGCTTTAACCACCGAATAACTCGCTTGGTGATACTATTTGCAGGATCGTAATATTTCACTTGCCTTCCTAAGAATAACCTGTAGAAAAGATTCTTTATATTGGTTTGGAGGACTTTTGGGATTGGCAAATTTTGCAATTGATTGAACATAACATTAGATTTTTGCCCGTCTTTTTCAAAGAACCCAAGGATCTTCTTGAACACGGGATTTGTACCCTCGTCCGAGCTCATAGAATCATAATACTTCTTGAAACCCCTGTGATAGTTAAAAAAATGGCTGATAAGCGGATTAGAGTGAAATCCCGCAGTGAAATACCCGTGTTTCTCGAGAACTTGAGCAATCGAGATTTTTCCTAACGGGAGGGGAGAGTACCCTCCCTTGTCGAACGGGTAAGTACCGGTGAACATTGAACAGAATGCAGGGGGTGTACAGGGGCCAGTGGACATTATATTATCGAAAATAACTCCATCTTGTAGGAGATCATCGATGCGTGGCGTCACGTTCCTTTGGTACCCGTTAAAACCGCATTTATCATAACGTAGCGCGTCAACCGTAAGTAAAACAATGTTGTAACCCGTTTTCACCATGATCACCTTGGAGTATTCCTACTCCACCAGTATGAAGACTCACGGGTGAAAAGCCCAGGGAGACCTTTAACTTTTCCCTCATGCCGGATCTTGTTGAATCCTTTTTGGATCCTTGTAACTTGATTGTGCACTCTTTCCTACCTGTTTTGTCAATATCAATTCGAGATCTGTGAACTCCTCTATGCCTTTTTTCTGTAACCAGCGTTTCAGGATCTTCTTTCCCGCAAAGCTGATGGATTCATATCCCATGAGAAACATGATGGGAATGTAAAACGTGATGAGAGGATCAATGATGATGATGATGAACTTGATATCGATGCCAATACGCACGATGATAAATAGAATGTACGATATAATAACGCCTGGGCCACCAAGTCCCTTGAGCCACGGTAAGACGCTCCTCCCGTATGGGTAAAGGAATTTAACGTTTTCCTCCACCCTGTAAAACATCAAGTTGATATCATCGAAAAACCACGTGGGCGTGATGATGAAGCTTGTAATGAACGAGAAGAAGAAAACAAGAAACGAGTAGAGTGTCTCGTATCCGGTGAAATAATCTTCAAAATCGACAACAGTGTCCGGACTTTGCACGATGTTCATGAACTCCCCGAATTGTATCGTGGTTAGGGTGAGGA
>WJJB01000445.1 GCA_014729935.1 Candidatus Bathyarchaeota archaeon
AGAATAAACACGGCTCTAAATTCTATTCAAAGGATTGGTGGCGACGGGTGGAAACCATGCCCTTTGCTTGCTTAATTGATGCTAGTAGGGCCCTCACCTTCGAGGATGCCTCCATGGTCTACAAGGACGGGTATTCTGATTTGCTCCGGGCATTGATGGATAATGCACCCGACCTGTCTCACAAGTTCGCCATGGTCCGTGCCTTGAGAGCTGTTGGGAAGCGCCACGATCGGCAGCTGGAGCTCCTGAATACCGTTCACGGTGTGGCATCCATCGGAACTTGATCAACGATGGTTTCTTGCCGTCATCGTGTCGGTTATTTTTTGCCACGCCATCATGGAATTTTCACCCGTTCTTGCGGGAGGAAGCCACCTCCTTTAGCTTAGGTGGTGGTAGTTGACGAATCGTGAGTTTTTTGGAAATCTGGAGATGCATAGCTGCCGGGATGTTGCTTCGGTGCATCGCGCTGTGGCTCGCGCTGCATTCGATTCATAAGGGATCGCGCACGATGTTCCTTGCAAGACGTGAGCGAACATGACTGATTCAACCAAGAAATTAGTTCTGGTTCCGGAAACCCACTGGGACCGCGAATGGTATCTACCTTTCCAAGAATACAGGGCGAAGCTGGTGCAGATGCTGGACAGGTTGCTGACTATTTTCGCCAAAAACCCCCAATACGTGAATTTCACGTTAGACGGACAAACCATCCCCCTCGAGGATTACTTGGAGGTGCGTCCCGGCAAGCGGGACGAGTTGCAAGAGGCAATAAGCTCCAAGCGGTTGAGCATCGGACCGTTTTACATCCTACCGGACGAGTTTCTCGTGTCCGGTGAATCGATGATACGAAACCTGCTTCTGGGTCGCAAGATCGCGCAATCGTTCGGCGTGGAACCCATGAAGGCGGGATACATCCCGGATCCCTTTGGCCATTTTGCCCAGATGCCGCAAATCTTGGCTGGTTTTGGCATCCCCTCCATCATTTTCTCTAGGGGATTCGACGATAGTTTCGAGCAACTTGGCCTCGACATGGAATTCAGGTGGGATGCTCCTGGCAATGCTGCAAGCATCATCGGTATCCATCTCGTGAAGCATTACGGGAACTGTGCACGGTTGAGCACCATCAAGGATCAAACCACCGGTAATTTCGAGCAAGCATTGCGGCGGATGTACCAGGTTGCGACGGAGATCAACGAGCATACCGTCACGGATGCAATTTTGCTCAACAACGGAACCGATCACACGTTTGCCCAACCTGAAATCCCCGACATGGTTGCACAATGGAACGAGAAGCACGGTGATGATTTTGGCAGGATGATCCAAGCCGATTTCGAGCATTACACCAATCTAGTACTGGAAGACATCGACAAGAAAAACTTGCATCTCAAGCATTTCCAAGGCGAGTTGCATGGTGGCAGGTACCAGAATCTGCTCTCAGGGGTATTCAGCGCTCGCATGTGGATAAAGCAATGGAACAAGGTCTGCGAGCAGCGATTGAGCAGGTATGCCGAACCCCTCTCCACCATCGCGTGGATACACGGGTGCGGGAAGCCTGGCAAGAATGGCACGCTGGTTGATGATCGAGAATACCTGTGGACTGGCTGGAAATGGTTGCTGAAGAACCACCCGCACGATTCCATTTGCGGTTGCAGTATCGATCACGTGCACGACGTGGACATGCGAACGAGGTTCGGGTGGGCAGAACAGGTTGCCACCGAGATATTCAAGAACGCCTCGCTCGATATCTGCAAGTCGATGGAAATGGATACTCGGGATGGAGAGCGATTTCCTATCCTGGTATTCAATCCCTGCCCCAGGGCGCGATCGATGCTCGTAACGATTCCCGTGTTCTTGGACAAGAATATGCTGGAGGTCTTCCCGCCGGGAACCACGCAAGTGGAGGACATGGATGGTAATCCCGTGTATAGCTTCACCAGCGAGTGCGACATGGAAGATCGCTATATGCACGTGAATGATGTCATCCATTCCATCAATTTTCTAGCGAGGAATATTCCCGGGCTTGGTTGGAAGGTTTTCTTTCTAGTACCTGGCGAGGAGCCCGTGGTAACCTTGGAAAATCTGAAGAATAAGGTTAAGTCCAGTGCAATCTCGGGGAGCATTCCAGATGGCGGGTGGATCGAAAACGAGTTTTACAAGGTAACCATGCACGGTGATGGAACTTTCGACGTGCTGGACAAGGATACGGGAGTCTTGTATCAACGCCAAGGAATGTTGGAGGATGTGGGCGATTGGGGTGACGAGTATGACTTCTCGGGACCGGGGGATGGGCAGGAGGACATCACGATCCTAAGCGTGGGGCACGTGCGGGACGTTGAGATCGTGAACCACGGTAATATTGCCTCGTTGCGCGCCTCCTACGTGCTACCGATTCCTGTCTCCTTGGCGGAAGATAGATCTTGCAGGTCAAGCGACACTGTTCCATGCCCTGCAGGGGTGACCGTGACCATCGATGCGGCGACCAAGATGATACATGTCGATGTAACCGTGGAAAATAATGCCATGGATCATCGCTTGCGCATGAGATTCAACAGCGGCTTGATGGCAGATGCGGTCGATGCCGAGGGTCATTTTCACGTGATCCAGCGCCCGGTAGACCTGCCAGAAGGCGAGAATTGGCATCAACCACCGGTGCCAACGAAGCATCAGGACATGTTCGTTTCCGTCTCCGATGGGAGCAATTGCTTTACCGTGATGAACTTCGGTTTGCCAGAGTATGCACCCTCCCGGGCTCCTGCCGATGGGTCGGTATCCCTTGCCATTACCTTGTTCAGGTCGGTGGGATGGCTTTCTAGAGGGGACATTGCAACACGGAAGGGAAATGCTGGACCCGATCTTTCCACGCCCGGTGCACAATGCCTCGGGGTTCATGAATGCTTTCTAGGCATCACTACCGGTAGCGGGGATTGGTTTACTTCCAAATCACACCTCACGGCGGATGAATTCATTAATCCCATCCAAGTTATTAGCCCCTTGTCACTTGCGCAAAGCATGCGCATGATCGATGCCTTCATCCTTGGCGTGAACCTTAGCTTGGAGGGTTCAATTAGCGACCCATTACCGGCGATGCATGCTAATTGCGAGTTGGAGAATGCAGATGCATTCCTGCTCACGGCGTTCAAGCGAGCGGAGAATCAAGACAACGCTTGTATCATCAGGTTGATCAACATGGCAGGTGATCCACGCGACGGCACGATTCACTTGGGAAAACCCGTGGCAAGCGCAGCCGTCGTGAACCTTGCAGAGAATACCCCTAGTGATGAAGTCAAGGCAGAAATCATCAACGTGAACGGCAATTCGATAACTTTTCGAGCGGGGGCGCATGTAATACTCACCATGATGGTCTCTTTCGAGTAGGAAATAAAGGTTTGAATGAACAGCGCTTGTTTACCTTCTTTCTTTCACTTTTCATCCCGAAATAGGTGAGCCAAGAAAAGATCGGGATTATTCAAGAAATCCCTGATGACTTGGACACTTTCCAAGGCATCGTAGGTGATGGGTTCCGGGGGGAGCTCGTCAAAGGTATAAATGGTTGCTCCCGGGTAGGCAAGCAACATGGGAGAATGGGTGGCGATGATGAATTGGCATTGCTGGCTTTCCATTTCCTTCATCAAGCGCAACAATGCTAACTGGCTAATGGGCGAAAGGGGAGCCTCCGGCTCATCCAAGATGTACAATGCACTTGGAACCATCCTACTCTTGAACAGATCCAAGAATCCCTCACCATGGGACATCGACAGGAGTTCGATGCCATACCGATTTCGTGCTTCGTTCAGGGCGAATGACAAGCCGGGGGATGCGCCCGTTTGTCCTTTCACGCTTGCACTGGCTTTTGTGGTTTCTTGCATCTCCCGTTCGAACTTCTTGATTTCTTGCTTGATGCTCTTTGAGAAATTGAAGAAATCTTCCGCTCGCATGAAGAATCCCTTCCGGCATCTTTGACTCCACGATAATCGCAATACTCCAGCGAGCCGCCTTGCGTGAACCAACGTTTCATCCCTTGATACATCTTTTCCGCCCATGGTAGGCAGATTAGCCACACATGCGATGGACTCAATCATGGTAGATTTGCCTGAACCATTCTCTCCCGCGAAAAACGTCACTGGGGACTTGAAAGTGAAGAACGGCTGGGAACGGACCATTGGTAGGTTGAATGGAAACCCACGCTTCCCGTGCAGTTTATCCCCCTGTACTTCCATTTCATCAAGCCAGATCATGCCTTCACCAGAAAAACTCGTTATATGGCAGGTTGATGCCTTCCAAGGCTTCGATAACTGCTCGATCTTGCACTTCGAAAATGGTTCCATGCTTTGCATGGGGCGGGAAGTGAAGGGTATCCCCAATATCCTGCCAAGTGATGCCATCTTTGCTTCGAGCCCCGCCATACCGGTGCGACCGGAAGTACTCGAAGAATATCCACCATTCCCGCGACACCTTGTCGAAGAGAACGCAAGGCCCTTCTGCCCATGTTTCCTTTTGGTTACCTTCCCCATCCACGATCCTGGTCCTCGAAATCGGCCGCCTTTCCACTTCCCAAGGTCCATCAAGGGATCTTGCTCTTGCCACCAGCACGTGCTTCCGTGCCAATTCATTTGGCTTGTAGCTATTCTCACCACGCTCATCCTTGAATGCCATGAGGTAAGTGCCATCGTGATAGGAAATGGAGGCATCGATGCAATTGTATCCCGGGTCGAAAAATGGCTTGGAAGGAGAAAAGCGCTTGAAATCGGAGGTCGTTGAACCATATATCCTGTGATTCATATAGTCATCCGGTTTTCCCTTGTCCCCGGGAAATGCTGCATCCACCGTGCTGCTCCAGAAGATGAAATAATTCCCCGAACGTTCATCGAGACACGCCTCGGGAGCCCAGGCGTTCCTGGCTGTTGGATATCCCCCCATGACTGGTATCACGTCCTGGTGGTTCCAATCTACAAGGTTCGTGCTTGTTGCATGGATGATATCACGGGATTCCCATCCATCGGTGCACAACAAGTGAAAAACGCCATCCTTGCCCTTGATGATGAACGGGTCACGCCAGTACTTTGCACCCACATTTGACCAGATCACAGGTTCTTGCTTGTTCAACTCGGTCCACTTGCGCATATCCGTGGAGATTGCCAAGTGCAACGCGGGCGCAAGCTCCCTGAAAAAGGAAAACACATACATGGTGCATCTTGGAAATAGAAGAGGAAATGCTACATAAACATGAAGATTTGAAATCCAAACGAGGTCCCGTCGCTCTGCCTAAGCCTGGTGTTTTATTCTTCAATCCAGTACAGCAATACTAATGTTGCCGGGATCGATCCCACGTGCATATGCAGTGAGCAAGATCTCTCCAGTTTCCTTGGTTGATTGGATGATGGCAAGAGCTTGCCCCCAGTACGTGCTGCAACTGCTTGCCTTGTATGCACATTTAGTCGTGAAGTCGGATAGATCCCCGTTATCGATGCCCACCAACCTGCCAGCACCACTCACGCTAAGGGTTATTTCAACGTCATGGAGTTGTACCAGCGTTCCGTTTTTATCCACCAAGGATATTTCAACGTTAGCGCAAGCCCTACCATTTGCCTGGAGGGTTGCAGTATCGCATTGTAGTTCAAGGCGAGCAGGCTCTCCTGCCGTCACCAGAGAACTTGTGCAAGTCCCTGCACCTGCATTTTTACCAATGGCAACCAACGTCCCTGGTTCGAACTGCAGGTTCCACTTCATGTCATTCCATGGGTGGTGCTCGCGTCTTTTCTCGCCAAGGGTGCGTCCGTTCAAGATCAATTCCACGGACTCGCAGTTGGTGAATACCCATGCCTCGAGATTATCTCCAACCCGGTGCTCGAAATTCCAGTGGCAGGCAATCTTTGGAAAATCAAACTGTGGTTTCCCCCGGGGTATGTCTGCGTTTTCATCCCTGATGGATAAGTGCACGAAAGGTTCCTCAAGCCAGACGCTAGAATGGAAGCCTGCCTGTGGCTTCAGGAAACCGCTAATGCGTATTGGAGCATTGGTCCTACCATGGTAGGGATATGGATCACGAACCTCCCCGAGATATTCGATGCCGACCCACAAGAACTGACCGCATGCGTAATCGTGCATGGCGATGTCGAACCACGGGTTTCTCGTGGTACAACCGGGATGTAGCTCGCTTTCCGTCAGGTGATTTTCACTTGCTAGCTTGTTGCGATAATAATGGTGTGCCTCAGCGATAATGATTGCCTTGTCAGGCCATTCTTCATGAAATGCTGGCATTAAAGCTTCCGTGTAGTTAGTGCAAAATACGTCCACGATATCCATGAGATAGGGCGGGTGCCGTCTTCGAACGCGGGCGAGTTCCCGCCTCGTGTAATTGGGGGAGGCGACGGTGGTGATTGGTCTGGTGGGATCGAGCTCGCGGACCAGCCTTGCCATGCGGACGTGTCCCTTCTTTACACGCGACTTATGCAAGTTATGAATCTCGTTCCCGAGGGACCACAAAATCACGCATGGATGGTTCCTATCCCGCTTGATGAAGTTCGCCAGTTCCTGCCTCCAGAACCGGATGTATCCCAACCCGCTCCAGCTACCCTTACGGACGGGAATCCACCACTTGTCAAATGCTTCATCGATCACCAAGAAACCCATGCGATCGCACAAGTCCAAGAAATTAGCAGCTGGTACTGCATGCGATGTCCTAATGGCATTGCATCCCATTTTCTTGAGTTTCCTGAATCGCCGTTCCCACACCGCTGGAGGAACCGCAGCACCAACGCACCCACCATCGTGGTGCAAGCACACTCCCTTCAGGATCACGGGTTCCCCGTTGAGCGTGAATCCCTTCCCGCTAAAGGAAAAACACCTGAATCCAAATGTTTCTATATCCCTGTCCGCGACTTGTCCACCATCATCGAGAATTTCCACCTCGCCCATGTATAGGTTCGGTTCATCGATGGACCACCTCAAGGGGGATGGAACATGCAATTTCAAGGTAAACCGGGATGATTCAACCACTGGATCTAGTTTAATCCCTTCTTGGATAATGCTTACCACCTTGTCTCCCCGCGGGTCGATGATGGATATTCGGATTGATACATCATTTACCATACTACTGCCATGTTCGATCTCCACGTGAACATCCAGATTGGTCGACTCAAGGGATTTTTGCAGCCCGTAATCGCTCCCTGTCAAGTGCTTGCCCTCAACTGGAGTGGCAGGTT
This sequence comes from Candidatus Bathyarchaeota archaeon, assembly GCA_014729935.1. Taxonomy (GTDB): domain Archaea; phylum Asgardarchaeota; class Lokiarchaeia; order Sigyniarchaeales; family Sigyniarchaeaceae; genus WJJB01. The sequence continues at coordinate 7,200 of WJJB01000445.1, forward strand.
CAACCTTGGGCACCATGAATACACCGTTCCATGGCACGTGCACGGGGTGCTTCACGACGAGCCAAGCGTCACGATAGATGCCGCTTCCCGTGTACCACCGGCAGGAAGGTTGAATGCTATTGTTCACTTTCACATGCAGGACGTGGGTTACTCCAGGTTGGACATGGTCCGTGATGTCAAGCTCGAACGGGCCATATCCATACAGGTGTTTACCCACCGTCTTGCCATCAATCCACAACGTTGCCCTCATATAAATACCATCGAACCTGATGAAAGTTTTCTGGCCACGAATTCCAAGATTGGGCACATGCAACTCCCGGCAATACCACCCTGTTCCACAAGGTGCATATCCCCCTGATTTACCGCTCTCGTGGGATTCCAGGAATGGTCCTTCCGAATCCCAATCGTGTGGGATTACCACGGGGTTCCATCCATCGTGTTCAGGTTCTACATTACCCGGTGTCACTTTCAATGCATTTTTTGGATTTCCCTTGAAGAAAAACCATCCATCATCAAGCAACGTTATCCTTGGTCCTCTCGTTCTCGTCATGATGCAAGATCCCGGAGGTGTACTCCTTGAAAAAAGTTACCGCCATGCTAAGGTACCATCCCTCCTGCCTAGGGAAAGAAAGATTAACTACCAATGCTCCGTGAATAACACGGTGGGAAACCCGTGAATATCAAGCGCATACTCGAGAAAAAGGGATTACTCGAAACAAGCATTCTAGACATGCTTTCCGAGCACGTGATACTATATGATCATAGAATGCATATCAGGTGGTTAAATAGTGCAGCTGCTGCATCCTTGGATATGCGGAAGGATGACATGCTGGGAAAGCATTGTTACGAGCTATGGCATCAACGATCGAGTCCATGTAAAGGTTGCCCGGTTATGGAAGCGTTTGAGACGGGAACCGTGCAGAGTTTCAAGATTGGCACTCCGGATGGAAGGTATTGGCTGGTGAAAGGATATCCCTTCAAGGACACTTCCACTGGGGAAATCATTGGAGCCATCGAGATAACGCTTGATATCACCAAGCAGCATGAAGCAGAACAACTCTTGGCATCCGAGAACGAGCGATTGAAGAAACATAACGACATGCAGCGGAATTTCATTTACAACACCACCCATGAGTTCAAAACACCCTTGACCAAGGTTATAGGCGCTAGCAGTTTCATTCTTGGAGAATTCAAGGACGAGCTAGCTCCCAATATAAGGGAATTGATGGAAATCGTGAAGAAAGGTGCAGATCGTCTCAAACTCCTGGTGGACCAGTTCTTGAGTATTGCACGGGTGGAGGCAAACTCGTTGAAACAAGTGAGGGAACCGGTGGACCTGCTCCAAGTTTCTCGAGAAGTAGTGCACGGATTTCACCCGCTTATCAAGCGACGTCAATTGGAGATCTCCCTGCCTGATATTGTTGATTCCTGCGTGGTTCAGGGGAATCCCGAGTGGTTGAAAGAGGTCGTGGAGAACCTCGTGATGAATGCCATCAAGAACACACCCCCTGGTGGGAACATCACGGTGGATCTTGAAGTGATCAAGGCGAACATCATGCTCACTGTATCCGATACAGGAATTGGCTTGGAACGCGCGGACATCGACCAATTATTTACTCTATTCGGGAAAATCGATCGGGACACGGGGAACATGGATGTAATCCGTGAGGGGTCCGGGCTGGGTTTGTACCTGGCGAGGAAAATCGTGGAGTGGCATCACGGGTCAATCATGGCTTCCTCGCCAGGGTTCATGAAAGGAAGCAAATTTACCATCACCCTCCCACGATCACCATGATTCAAGGCTACCACAGGTTTTTTATTTTACAGGCACGTAATCCCGTCGATGAAAATCCTCCAGGATACTGGCTATGCCTTGCTTGCACCTGGGAAAATCGGCAAGGGATTCCGGGATACCACCACGCACTTGTCACTCCAAGGCTGGATCAACAGGATTGCGTATTTTTTAGTGTTTCCAACCCTTGGTATATCGTGGGTATTCCTGTACGCATTTTCCGGTGGAAGTAGTTTCAAGCTTCACGTGATCCACGGGATACCGGTTGATCTCGGTTTCACCCACATGCACCCGATACCATTCATGTTAACCTTCACGGGATTGCTTACCCTGCTCGCGTGGCTCTCTCCATCGTTGGTATTCTTCTTCATCAATGTGGCTTTTCCCGTGAACCGGGCAGGTTCGATCGAAATTCCAGGGACCAGGAATGGAAAGAATTTCAATACCCGTGTCACGCATCTAGCGAATTTCCTCGCGGCAACCATGCCATGCTTTTCCGTGTATTTCCTGCTGCTTCCCATAGCATTCTGGACCATGACCACTGGCGCAACCTTATTCTGGGGCATGCGGACCATCCCTGATATCGTTTTCACCATCTCGCTAGGCACTTGCTTGGCATTCCAGTTCGCGATCTTGACTATCATTTCCAAGAATTTTTTCACCAAGGGAATGCTCCCTTCAATCATCTCCCTGACCATCTTCGTGGTCTTCCTGGGATCGATGTTTCTCTTGTTATTTGGTTAAGGAACGTGATGCATCCATGGAGCGGGATAATAAAATTGCGCGTGCTATCGGGTTGTTGATGTGCTTGATAACGGTGGTGTCATTTTGCACCAGCACGTGGCTCGTGTTCAACGGAACCAAGTCTTATCATTTCACTCCTGCTTACCAAAAGACGGTTCCCAGGGAGTTGTACATGGGAACCTACGTGTACGATAATGAGAATGTGGCAAATCATCCCGAGTATTTCGATGATATCGCCCTTATGGTCGACAGGGTGTTGGTGGATATCTCGTGGAGACACGTCATGTTGAATGATAGTTATCCCACCTGCTTCGATATCGATAAATACGCGTTTTATGACCAGTTGTTCCAGAATTATTCATCCCGGGGCTTGGAAATCGTCATCCAGTTTTCCCCCACCAGGTCGCCGCCGCAATGGCTAGATGTCACCTTGGACATGGATGGGTATCGCGCTGAAAACCCACCACAAGATCCCGTGGAACGTGCCAGGTTCATCCAGATGCTGTTACATTACGTGAATTACACGGTTAATTTCTTCGACACGAAACCATATTTCATTGGCTTGGAATACTGCTTGGCTGATGAACCACACACTGCGGATTGGGCTGATGTGTTGCAAGAGATGCACGATACTATCAAGGCATCCTCCAACTCGACTGTCAGCCTCGTGTTGCACAAGCCGGAATTGTACCCATTATTCTTTTCATCCTTTGACATGATCACCATCGATCCATACAATGATGACGTTGAAATGGTCAACAAGATCCGCAAGGCGCATGCTGATGTCAACGAGAGCAAGGAGGTTCGAGTGATCATTTCAGGAATGCACTCGAACGCGTTCGATTACCAGAGAGTGTATCGCCAGTTGATAATCTCGTGGTTCATGGGAGCGCATGATATATGGTTCTGGTCTTATAATTCCCGTTGGGATGGCGAGACTAATGAATGGTACGTGGTGCTCTTCTCGCCTGATGGTCCCGTGCATACTGAACGAGCCAATGCAATCATCAATGCCAGGCAGGACTTGAAGGTTCTTGCTGAAATCGACAATTACTTGAAGACGGGAACTAACCACACGATCAAGAAAATCGTGGGTAATAAGCAAGAGATTGCATATCGATATGTCATGAAAAACAATTTCGGGGCTGCAAGGCGGGTCCTGGTGGAAGCCCACGAGCTCATGAATTGATCGACCATGCCGTTGATCTGCATGATTCCATCGTGAAATCCTTTAAGATGTGCTTCCTTCCCTTCTTCCATGAAGCGGGTGCGATTCGGTAGATCAGGATTGAGGGTCACGGAATATTGTCTTGGATGCTTGACGATGGGACGTCTTCAAGCAGGACTCGGCGCGCGCGATGGTGCAAGAATCATCACCACCGCCGTGGAGCACGGCGTGAATTTCATCGACACGGCTGAGACATATGGCAACGATGAGCAGGTAAAAATTGCCGTGGAAAACCTTGAACAGGAAAACCCGGCATCACTTGCTGATCTCGTGATTGCCACGAAGACCAAGGCAAGATCCGCCCAAGATATGGAGACATTCGTTTCACGGACCTTGGAAATCTTCCACCGGGATCGCTTGGATGTCGTGAGCTTGCACAACGTGGCTGATGGGGATGACTTTAAACACCGGGAGGATGCATTCAACAGGGTACTCGAGTTTCACGATGATGGCATCATTGCAGATATTGGCTTAACAGCCCATTCCATGGCAGGCTTTTCACCCGTCTTGGATCATGCAGGCGAGTTCAGCGTGATCATGCCCATCATCAATTTCAAGGGGATTGGGTTACGTGGATATTCCTTGGATGAACTTCAAGCCTTCTTGACGAGGGTAAAGCAAAAGAACATATCCGTGTATTCCATGAAAAGCTTGGGTGGGGGGCATTTAAGAAACGAGGCGGTTGAAGCTATCAACTGGTTGCGTCATAATCCACGCGTCGATGTCGCATGTGTCGGTGCCAAGGATCCGGTGGAGGTACTGGCTAATATCCATGCTTTCGAGGATACACCCGTTCCCACTGGTATCAAGGAGAGTATCGACCGGGTGGAACGACGCGTCCGAATATATACTCACTTATGTGAAAAATGCGGGAAATGCGCAGAAGCATGCACGAGTGGAGCCTTGAAATTCAGCGAGAAATCAGGTCCAATGATAGATCATGAAACATGCGTGATATGCGGGTATTGCGCCGGTGCGTGCCCGAAATTCATCATCAGGGTCGTGTGAACTGGATGGTAAAATGCACACTCAAGCGCGGGATCTCGAATGCTGCCGTGGCATCAGTCTTTTATACACGGAAGGAGATAGATCCTTGAAGGAAGACCTTAGGAAGAAGAAAGGTGTCATGATGTGACCGAACAGGAGTATTCAAACGAGCCGACGATGGCGAAGGATTCCAAGAAATCGACCAATCCCGTGATGAAGTTCGTCACGGATTCCATTATCAAGCCATTCGATAAATTCTCTGAAGGATTGCTATCAGCAATCAAGAAAGCGGGATTGGAGCATAACTTGCAATATCCATTCTACCTTTCACAGGACACGCTTTGGTGGAATGTCATGCATTCCTTGTTTGATTTCAATATCTATGGATCCGAGCACATCCCACCAGTGGGTGAAGCCGCGGTGTTGTGCGTCAACCATCAAAGCATGTTTGATCCCATCATCTTTTGTGTTTCTATCGCCCATTACACCCGGCGCAAATTGCACACGATGGCAAAAATCGAGCTCTTCAAGACACCATTTGTCAATTCCTACATTCGCTGGAATTATGCGTTTCCCATCAAGCGTGGGGTTCACGACACGGATGCATACAATCATTCGCTGGAACTGCTACGCAAAGGTGAGCTGGTGGGGATTTACCCGGAAGGTACCCTGAACGGCGGGGAATATGACTTCCTTGAACCAAAAACCGGGGCCGCACGCCTTGCCATCGAAGCAGGGGTTCCCCTCATCCCATTGGGCATTTCAGGATCGGACAGGATATTGGGAAAACACATGAGACTCCCCAGCTTGAACACGAAGCTTACTATCAAGATAGGTGAGCCCATCAACGTTCACAAGAAATACCCCGGGGGGGAAATTCCCCCCAAGAAGGTTCTCGAAGGAATCATGACGAACGTGATGGATCGCATTCGGGAATTACTCGTTTATTGACCGATTTCAGATTCATCCAAGATATTTTCTGGCAATAGAGTTAATGATTGAACTACCACGGCCTAAACAGTAACGGGGGAATTTGATGTGCTCGAT
>WJJB01000446.1 GCA_014729935.1 Candidatus Bathyarchaeota archaeon
GCACCATGCAAGCACGTTATCTTGGAGGATGAAACCATCGTGTATCATTTCAAGGAGAATAACGCGGGTTGGGTGGAAATCGCGGTGCAGGGCAAACTTGGACAAATCATTACCATCGAGATGAACGAGTTATTGAATGAAGATGGGCACGTGGACATGCATACCCATGCCGGACACACTCACGGTCGCTTCCAAACCTGCGAGTACATTTGCAATGGGAATTCTGTCGAGCGATGGCACCCATCCTTCACGTACGCGGGATTCCAGTACGTGCAGGTAACGGGTATTCAAGAACAAAACGTGATCGAGATTCTAGCATGTCAAGTATGCACCGATCTCGAGGAAAATGGTAACTTTCACTGCTCACACTTGCTGGTCAACAGGGTGAATGAAGCAAGCAAGCTCACCTTCCTAAATGGGTTCCATTCTTATCCCGAGGATTGCCCTCAACGGGAAAAAGCGGGTTGGACCGAGGATGGATTAATATCCTCCTTTGGAAGCGTGTACAATTACAACTGCCTGCTCACCTACGAGAAATGGATCCAGGATATCCTCGACGCGCAACACGTGGAGACGGGGCAGGTTCCAGCCATCGTGCCAACACCAGGATGGGGGAAACCTGTTGAAAAACGGGGTGAAGATTTCATGCCTTGGACGGTAGAACAGCTTGGAAACATGGCGGATCCGTGGTGGGGGGGGTGCATCGTGTTACTCCCGTGGCACCTTTACCAGCATTACGGTGACTCGAAGATGTTGGAACAAGCTTATCCCGCGATGAAGGCATACGTTGATTTCCTGCTTGAAACCACGAGATATGGCCCTGGGGAGGGTGATTACGATTATATGGTCAACTGGCCCACGCTCCTGGGAGATTGGCTTGAAGTGGGTTCTGGCGGTGTTGCATCGAGAACGCCCCGCACGCTCACCGCGAGCCTTGCTTTCCTTGCATGTGTTTCAAGGATGGCAAAGAGCGCGAGAGTCCTTGGATGCATGAAGGATGAAGAACGGTACCATCACGTTGCTGGGCGCATCACCTCGGCATTTAATGAAGAATTTCTCGATGAGGAGGCTGGATCATATTGGAAAGATAGCCAAAGCGCACAGGCAATGCCATTAATGCTTGGAATCGTGCCAAAGAACGTTCGAAGGAAGGTTGTAACAGGGCTTGTTTCGAATGTAATGAATGAGCGAGATGGACACCTATCAACGGGAATCGTGGGAACTTACTTTCTCTACAAGGCACTGGGGGAAAATAGGCAAAGCGGGATCGCATTAAATGTGATTACCGCAAGGGGAAAACCGGGATTCGAGCACATGCTCACCAGGGTCAATTCTTGCACACCGGTCCCGAGCGGTACAATATGGGAGGATTGGGATGGGAGGAGTTCTCTCGCGCACCCCGTGCAAGGAACCGTGGTTTCATTCCTGTATGAGCACCTTGCAGGAATACAGGTGGAGGAACGGCATCCAGGGTTCGAATATTTTACAATTTCACCTTCGTTCATCCCAGGATTACGCTGGGTGCGAGCATCCATTGAAAGCCTTCACGGGTCCATCGATGTATCTTGGGAACGGGGAGAGGACACAAGGATCCTGCTTTCATTGCGAATCCCGGCGAATACAACAGCCCGACTTGACCTGCAAGGCACCCTCTTTGATGAAAAGGGTAGTAAACAAGATCCCGAAGGCTTGACGCTTGGTTCAGGCGCATACCAATTCACGATTGATGGCGATGATAACAATGATCATTTAAAGAACGAAAAGGCGAGCAATACTGATGATACCAAGGATCAGGGACGAAGTTCCCACGATTTTCCTTGCTAATTCCTCTTTCAAGTTTTTCACGAGTAATGCACCAAGCGGTGCCGCGATTGCCCCTGAAATGACCATGATGATGGACATCTGAATGGTAAACAAGACTTGGGTTAAATCTTGGTAAATGAGGTAGATCACGTAACCGATTGCCGATATTGTGGATTCGGAAAATTGCGTCACTCCAACGGAATTCTTCACGTCGCTTCCAACCATGATTTGCGCACTGGTGACAAGCGGCCCGTAGCCACCGCCCGATATTGCCTTGTTGAATCCTGCAATGGCGCTTATAATGTATAACTTGTGCCAAGAGCCATTGAACTTGATTTTAAATCTCGTGATGATGCCAACAGCAATCATCATAAGCCCTATGTACAATAGAATGAACCACTGTTCTATCTTGATGGCAAAAATTGCCGCTATAACCGTTCCAATAACTCCCGAAGTGGTGAACAAGACGTAAATCCTCGTTTCCCTTGTCCGTGCACCTTTAAAATCAACATTCTTGTAAAACACGTGAAAGATGGTCCCTGAAAAGCCAGCAATCATCTGCGAGAGAAGCAAAGTAGGAACGACCAAGAGTGGATCGAATCCCAAGAAAATAAAGAATGGTGTCAATAGTCCATAGCCCATGCCCAATGCGTTATCAATGAATCCCCCCGCGAATCCCAAGATCAACGAGATGAATAGAATCAAAGGATCAAGTCCTTCAATCATGTTTCTCACCTATCCTACTTGATGATGATAACCTGATAGAAGAATAATGAACCAATAGATATATTCCCTATTGGACTAATCATGCATGTAGAGCAAAAAGTTATCTCTTATTTTTCCACATGGTTTTCCTGCCAGATCTCTATCCCTTGCATTCTTTCAATCATGGTGCCACATAGGTGTAAGCCTTTCCCTCGGTAACAAGCAATCCCGAAAGGACACCATACACGACACCTCCCATTCTTGCCCCCATATCTGGAATTCAGTGGTGTGACAATTAAAATAAGGACCGAACATCTTCTTCATATATTTTCGTCCTTGATATCTGTGATGTAGCCACGGAATTCTTTCAAGCCCTAATTTCTGGTCCGAGACAAATACACTGCCCTTTTGATTCTTCGAAATGTATAATGGTGAATTTCATCCCAATACCGGAATGGCGAGCCTGCCGTGTCACGAGTATGCTTGGGTAACCAAGTTACCAACCCGTTTGCCAAGAATCTTGGCGAGCAAGGGGGGGACTGCGTTTCCTATCTGCACCAACACGTGTGACTTCCTGCCTTCGAACACGAACGAATCATTGAATGCTTGAAGTCTTGCAAGCTCCCTAGGTGTGAGTGTACGGGGAATCTCGGGATGGCAATGCACGCCACCATGATTTTCCTTCACGGTCCGTGCTGGCTCGTTGGCAATGAGCCTGTACCACGCATCACGGTAGTGAGGATAAACGCTACTACCTGGAGACGTTCTTGCGATTTTTTGGATAAATGATGGTTTGCTTTTCATGAAAACGTGATTTGGCAGGCAATTTTCAGGTTTCCTTGTAAGATCACCAATGGCATCCTTCACGACCGTGAAAGGTTTTAAATTACCTATATCAATGTGGCCGTCGAAATTCCTTGGGGGAACCGGCTTGCCATTTTCGAATCGAGCATGAGTTGGTAACGGGTGGAAGATACAAGAACCACCATACTCCGCGCTAATTTTTTCGTAGATATCGGTCCGCAAACCTATTATGAAAATACGCTTTCGGAATTGGGGAACACCATAATGTGCTGCATTCAATACCAAGTGCTGGATCTCGTAACCTTTTCCCGCCGTGGCCAAGGATTCAATGATGCGTGGTAGCAATGGCACCAAGTGTTTCTTGACTTCCCTCCTGGCATCCTCTTGGAATTCCTTCAGTACTTGGAATTCTTGTATCTCTTCTTCCTCCAATTCACGCTGGCGCTTGAACCGCTTGAGATCCTTGAAACGTTGCATCTTTCGAGCGGCCTCTTGGATCTTGTTCCTTATCTGCTCGTCGATATTCTCGTCAATATGTTTCATCGATACCAGGCCCTTCACGTTTTCCATGATGAACGCCACCGGCGAAGTTGCATCAATGTATGCCGAAAAGCGCTTCCACAAGTGCCCCCTGGGATCCACGGGATTGCGATTCCCGGCAATCGAGAATGCTTGGCAAGGTGGGCCCCCGACAACCACCAAGGGGGTCTTCCCTCTAGCAGCATCAACGAGCTCCTTAAAAACAGATTCATCACGGATGTCACCACGAATGACATTCTCGCTCACGTTTCTTTCATAGGTCTCTGCTGCAGGATCCCAGATTTCATTTGCTGCAACATGACGCCATCCCGCATCGAGCAATCCACGGGAGAACCCACCACATCCCGCAAAAAGATCGACAAACCATGGTCCCTTGTTCCTATTTACCATTATTGCACCACGTTACACTTGAAAAACGCATTACCTTCGCGCCTGCATTCACCGTGCATGTATTATCATGCGGCACTTTTATACTCATGTGAGCAACCAAGAATCCTCTATGCAAAGGACATCCCATGGAAGGGCTAAAACCATGAAATGGATGTGGGTAGGATAGGCAGGATTGACAGAAGAAGTAGAGGGAGTATCTTCAAAGGCGGAACAACCAGTAGTAGAGGATTGATCATCCAGTTTTCTCGATTCTCGCCACGATGGAGCAAGTCTTGCCAACTTCCTTGAGCACGCAATTCAAAAACTTCATGCGTATCTTGGTCCTTGGAAGGAATGCGCTCAGGAAACCGATGGCATATGGGCGGCAAATTGCTTCCGTGAAGATCTCGAAGCGCTGGGGTTTATGCCCGCCTCCTATCGGGCAGAACTCCCGTGGATACTCTATGAGGATGGTAAATCCATGCTCGTCCTGCTCGAATTTTCTTGTTTTTCCACCCATACCCCTGAACATGGACTCCAGTGCTTCCTTGTAGTCGCCAACACCTTTCTTTCTATATAAATCCCCGAGATTCCTACCCAACTTCGTAGCGATGCTCCGGGGCAGGTTAATGCCCCCGATTTCCACCATTTGAGCAACGAAGCTCTGGAAGAACTTGATCGTGTCGGTTGATTCCATTCCTTCTCTAACCTTATTCGTTATGTATGCTTGCTCGATTCGAGCACCTACGCAATGGCTAGATATACACATGTATATAGATTATTTAAATGTCAACTCGACGTCATACGAGCTCGAGGGAGATGTCTACAGGCATTGCCTTGAGGGTGATGGCGCTAGTGCTGATGATATCGACACCGGTTCTGGCGTGATCTGCAACGGTATCGAGGGTAACGTTTCCCGAACTTTCCACGATGATACCTTGCCGCAAGCCCTCATGCTCCAACTTCTCCATGGTAGTTTTCATCAGGGAAAAGGGCATGTTATCCAGCATGATGATATCTGCACCAGCACGCGCTGCCATGATGGCGTCATCGGTAGTCTCGACTTCCACCTCGATTTTCTTGGAAAAGGAAACGCGATTTCTTGCAACAGAGACCATGTGCGCCACGTCGTTATAATACGATCGGTGGGTGTCCTTGAGGAGCACCATGTCATCGAGAGACCAGCGATGGGGGTCGCCCCCTGCTACCATAACGGCTCTCTTTTCCATGGCTCGCATACCAGGCGTGGTTTTCCTGGTCGCGGCGATCTTGCATTGGCCTCGTCCCGCCACGGCATCGATCCGCTCTTGAAATGCTCGAGTTGCCGTTGCCACGCCGCACAGGTGCATCAGGAGATTCAAGGCTACCCGTTCTGTTGATAAAATGCTTGCCAGCTTACCGGTTACTGATGCGATTGAATCACCGGGTTTAAACGGGTTTCCCTCCTTGCAAGATATTCCAAGCACGCATCCTGTAAGACTGAAGACCAATCCTGCTTCCACCAACCCCGCGCACACGCCTGCTTCCCGCGCTACGATAATGGCACTTCCATGTTTATCTGGCGGAATCACGCTACTGGTCACGTCCTTGAACGCGCAGTCTTCCTTCAAGAACCCTTCCAAGGTGTCACGGAGAAGAATTTCGTATGGATCCATGTCATGTTAGACATGTGCATCCAAGGTAATAAACTTCCACGGCGGGAGGGAATCTCGGAAATCAACGGATGATGCGGATGCAGGCGTGGGAATTCATTCCAAGACAATCTTTCGATGCAAGGGTAACTTGTGCAAGGGTTGGCCGGTGAACGCGCCCGATTCAAGCTGCAAGTCACCATGGACCACCACGTCTGTAACTTGCCAACCGAGCTTGCACCCGATCACCCCGTAAGGTGATAAATGTGACTTGCTCTCGAACATCCCAGGATTAACCGTGCGTGGTTCAATTTGCTTCACGAGTATCAAGTCCGCATCATGGCCTTCTATAATTCTTCCTTTACGATGATCCAAGGATGCCATGGTTGCCGGAATGATACAGCAACGCGTGATGATGTCGGCAAGGGTGAATCCCGCTCCCAACAAACGATCGAGTAGAAGTGGGGCGTATATATCAAGAGAGGGAAAACCCGATGGTGCAGCCGTGAACGGAAGGAGTTTCTCGCTCAATGTATGGGGGGCGTGGTCCGACGCGATGATATCCAAGTCGCCGCATCGCAATGCCTCCGTCATGCATTCCCTCTGGGTTGCCTCCCTGAGTGGTTGCAATACCTTCGCCTTGGTTTCATCCCCTTTAAACATGTCATGGGACAGCAGGAGGTGATGAGGGGTCACCTCACAACTCACGTTGATGCCATCACGAAGTTTCCAGCGTTTCACGACCTCCAAGGCTTCCTTGCAGGAAACGTGGCAGGCATGTACATGGGGCACGATTCCGGTGCCTTCACTCACCTGGAATGTCAAGGCAAGTAACCTATCCAATCCTTCCGCCTCCATGTTCACGGAATGCACCTGATCATGCGCTTCGAGCGGATTCAATCCCGAATCCAGCATTCGATCGAAATCTGCCTTTGATCTTTTGCCATCCCGAGATAAACCCGGGTGCACATGAACGGGCAAGCCAGCCGTGATTATTTCTTGAAGTGAGGAGCGCAAAGTAGCATCATCATTCCATTCATGCCCGGATATGGAACGCTCCATGTAGATCTTCACTGCCATCGCACCCTTGTCTTTCAACATGGCTAGTTCCTCACCAGGTGAACCATGAAGGGTATTACCTTGGATGAATTCCTGTTGCCCCATGCCAAGGGATTGTGATGGGGGCAGGGGAGGATAACCACAGTACAGTCCGACGTTGCAATATGCCTGCTCTTGGACCAAGCGTGAATAGTCGTCAAATACATGGTGCAGGTTCAAGGGTGGATCTGTATTTGGCATGGCAAATACGGTAGTCACGCCACCGTGTATCGCTGCCCGGGTTCCAGTCCTGATGGTTTCCTTGCTTAACTGGTTCATATCCCGAAGGTGTACATGTAAATCGATGAATCCTGGTAACACCAGCTTCCCGGATGCATCCACGATGATTTTTCCATCAAGAGGGAGTTCTTCTGCGATCGACACGATTTGCCCATTCTTGATGCCGATATCTCCCTTGTGCGTCGTGCCGGTGCTGGATTCGAAAATCTTGCCGTGCTTTATGATGATATCCACTAATAACTCATCTCTCCCTTGAAAGTATCCTCGATCAAGTTGATGATGGTAATCTGCTCGCATGCATCGAAATCACATTTCCCATTACCGTTACAGGTAATTTGGAGGGTATTTGTTAATCCATCTTGTGATTTCCCCGCCTTCCCACTCGGAATGGTTGAGGCGATTATCCATAACATGCTCGTTGATTTTATTGCTCGAACCATGTCATTATCAAACTGGAAGCACGCCAGTGTACCCTTGAATCGATAGTTGAACGTTAACATGCATGCCTCCTTGCATCGCGCGGCTTCCATGGTGGTTGCTAATACCTGTTTTTTTTCCCCTGCCAATCCCCGTGTGGAAATACCTGGCGTGGTTTCCTGCCACCTGTTAACAACCACTTTTTTCCGTACCCTGTGTATATCCAGTGCCTTTTCCAAGAGTAGCAACATGGACCGTTCGTCGGGTCCGAGGTATCGTAGAGTGGGACCATGAAATCGTACCATCATGTCCAATTCTGGAAATTGCAGGAATAGCTCCCTTTCTCGCCTGAATCCATTCGACAAGAAAAAGGTTGCACGCAAGATGTTGCAAGTGCTCGCCATGGCGGGAGTCACGTGACCCTTGTCGACATCTTGCTTGGAGAACTTGTTCAAACCGGGTTGGAATGCAAGGAATGCTCGTGGCATGTTCGTGATCCATGTTCACGTGGATCAAAAAAAAACATTTCCAATTCCCTCGGTAATTCAGTTCCTCGCCACCCGCAATGCTTAAATTCAAGAATGGCGCATGATCACCCGGGGGCGAACTTGGCAAAAATGTCTCGGCACTGCGCTGCGGTTGAGATTCAGCATACCACAAGCACTTTGGCAACGCGCGACTCGGTTGTAGTTATACGTGGTGCAGATGACAGGAGCCTTCGGCGATCTTCCCATTGTATAACTGCTCATTAAGTGTCGAGTCAAAAGTTAAAAATCTTGGACATTCTTAGACACGAGGCCGCACATGGGTATAAAACCGGCCGGAAATAACTACAACCATGGTTTTACCCGTGTCCATCTCGATCGCCGCCAGCATCCTTGGCGCGTGCA
>WJJB01000447.1 GCA_014729935.1 Candidatus Bathyarchaeota archaeon
GGATTGATGCTAGAAGCCCCGGTTGAAAGAAATAGTCTTGCCATCTTTTCCTTCTCGTTCATGAATTTCAAGGCCGTGTTGATAAACGCGTTCTTTATGGATCGGCCGAGATCTTTACCCATCTAGCTCCCACCTGTTGCTTCCCTGAATTCATGCGCTATCCTGCAGGTACCTTCCTCGGATACCATGCAAGGACCAACCGGGTTCCTTGGATGGCATTTTTCATTCTTGAACATGGGGCATCCCTCAGGTTTCATCTGCCCGGTGATAACGAGATGGCAGGAACAACCAGGAGGGATTCCCTTTGCTTTTTCTTCCTTGCTACCTGCTACCTGTTCCAGCTTGTATCGATGCACGGCATCACATTCCCGATATCGTTCATGTACCAGGAATCCACCATCAGGTACCGCACCAATTCCCCGCCAATATACCGTGCCTATCTCGAAAGCATCGTCAATGGCATCTAATGCAGTGGTATTTCCTTCCCGTCGAACAATTCCCTTGTATTCATTTTCATTTGCTGGTTCGTTATCCCGGATCTGGCGGGCGAGCATGCTTAACGCAAGCAAGACGTCATTTGGTTGGAATCCTGCCGTTACGATGGGCATGCGGTACCCGGATACAAATAAATCATATGGTTTCGTGCCGATGATGACCGAAACATGGCCTGGCGTGATGAAGCCATCGAGCTGGATATTTCCAAGGGAGAGGAGAAGCTCCATAACTGGCGTGATGCGCTTCAAGGAACAAAGGAAGGAGAAGTTAGAGGGTGGGATTGCTTCAATTGCACTCGCAACAACGGGTGCAAAGGTCTCGAAACCAACGGCAAAAAAGACCACTTCCTTTCCAGGATCCCCATTCGCAAGATCAATGGCGTCCGTTATGGAATACACGGTCCTGATATCATGTCCCCGGGATCTGGCATCTCGAAGACTCCCCCTTGGAGTGGGCACGCGCAGCATGTCACCAAAAGTTGCGACGGTAATCCCCTGCTCAGCCAAATGGATGGCACGGGTGATATCGGTCGTGTGACACACGCACACGGGGCACCCAGGCCCGCTGATCACTTCCAAGTTTGGCGGGAGCAAGGTTCTCAAGCCAGATCCAGCAATGGCGTGCTCGTGGGTGCCACACACGTGCATGATGCGAACTTGCCTGCTCACATCATTCAAGTATGTCTTGATTCGTCCAATCAGCTTCCTTGCGACCGTTCCATCCTTGAGAACGGGATCATTCATGGCAGACATGGTGACGGGTTGGAAGGGAAGAATTCCCTAAAAAGGATTTTGATTTGAACTACCACGCCCTACTAAACTAAAGGACGTGGCTTTCTGGCGGAAAACGGTAAAGAAATTAGTTGCATCATCACGCAAATAGATTTTCTCGGAAATTTCCAATGAATTTCGCGAACTCGTGAAGCACTGGTTCCGTGATGAGTTTCTGGGATATATCTTCCAAGAATTTTTTGAAGGTTTCATCGAATTTCCTGCATACCAAGAAATCATCATACACCCGCTCGAATTTATCCTTGTTTTCCGCAGGGAATCGTTGGTACAGTTTCTCGAGAAGCACAATGATGATGTAGAAATAATCAATCTTGTATATCGCACCTCTTTCCACGAGTCCCAGGTAGTTCTGCAGTTTTTCGTGGATATATGATTTCAAGTAATCAATTTCAACAAGGTCCGTGTTCGTCCTGAAGAGATGATGTAACACGGAAAACATCTCAAGCCAATACACGAATGTTTCCGGCAATTGCGAGATCTCCATTTGCTTGTAACTCCCGAATTCATCATCAATCTCCTTCATTAATTCTTGCCGGTGCTCCTCGTAATAGGTCTGCTCGAGCAACCGGACACGGGTGAATTGAGCCAAGAGATCTGTGAATGAATCGTAGATGATGAAGAAATGGTATTTCTTGCGCTTGGCGGGAATCTTGATCTCCTTTCCATCAACAATCTTAACCTTGTAATACTTTTCCATCTCGGTGAAGTACTGGCACGTTACCATGAGGTTCATTTCGTCCCGCTTGATGAATTCCATGACCGGGGTGCCGTTCTCGGTGAAGAAGATCGTGCCTTCCTCCACCCGTGTTTCAAATTGGTCGGGATCGAGAGTGCATTCCTTGTACCGTCCCAGTGAATCCACCAACCTGCTTGGATAATTTGCCTTGACCATTACCAATTGCCGCCACGGTTCCTGTCGGATGCCTGAAGCAGCTTTTGCCTTGCCAATATGGATGGGAGGTTTTGCCTTGATTCCTTGTTGCTTCAACCGCTGAGCTCGTTGGATGATTTGCAATCCATCATAGCCTCGTTGAATTGCCATGTCATAATAATACAAGGCACGATCGTATTCCTTTAGCTTGTAAAAGTGATTCCCTCGCTCGCATAGATCGAATAATGTCATTTGTCCTTCATCACCCGGGATTATTCTCGAGCTTGCCTCGATGCCTAAAGAGTTTTTCCTGATGCATCTTTTTTGTTCATGGTAGCCCTTTATATCAATATTGAGCTTAATCGGGACCGACCTTCCGTTCAATGAAGGCTTTCAGTGCCATCTACAACTTGGTTCAAGTAATCACGTGGCTCAGCCTTTATCCAGTCGCACTGCCAGGTTCGGTTTGCACCGTCACGTGATTTCCGGCTTTTAAAAATCAATTAGGTGAGTGGGTACACATTCCTTGATGGAAGTTACATGTACATTTGTTGGTGTTTGACGTCTTTCTTCCTTTTCTTTCGCTTTTCCTTATCATCATCGTCAAGTCCCTTGAGTTCTCGCAATTTTTCAAGGATCATTTTTTCAATTTCTTCCTGGGAAAGGGATTTCATGAAATCATGACCCTTTTCCTCCTCCAACTCGTATATGGCTTCAGATTTCTCTTCCTCGGTGACATCTACCGGTAATTTTCTTGCTATACTTCGCCAATTGATTACATCGCTCCAACATACCATGAAATTTATCCTCCAAGGGAACGATATTTAATCGCCTTTCAGGATGATCCTGGCATCCACCACGAGCGCACCATTACCATACGTGAACACTGGATTCAGGTCTATCTCGTTTATCTCAGGATAATCAAGGACGAATTTCGAAATCTTGAGCAGGATTTGTATCAAGGCTTCTTTATCGGCTTTTTCCTTACCCCTGAAGCCATCCAAGAGGGGATATCCCTTGATTTCCTTGATCATCTCTTTTGCATCGAATTCGCTAATCGGTGCTATGCGGAAGGACACGTCCTTCATCAACTCCACGAGAATGCCTCCGATGCCAAACATGAGTGCTGGACCGAATTGGGGATCGGTGGTCATTCCGACGATAACCTCGGTAATGGGTTCTTTTGCCATTTCTTGCACGGAGATCTTGGGGTTGGTTGATTCCGTCTTGATCTCCATTAATTCATTAAAGGCATGTTCCAGTTCTTGTTCATCCTTGATGCCAAGTTTTACGGCACCCATGTCACTTTTGTGACTAATATCCTCTACGATTAGCTTAAGCACGATGGGATAAC
>WJJB01000448.1 GCA_014729935.1 Candidatus Bathyarchaeota archaeon
AAGCCGGCAGCCAAGCCGGTGACCAAGCCGGCAGCCAAGCCGGTGACCAAGCCGGCAGCCAAGCCGGTGACCAAGCCGGCAGCCAAGCCGGTGACCAAGCCGGCAGCCAAGCCGGCAGCCAAGCCGGCAGCCAAGCCGGCAGTTCCTAATCAACCAGAAGGAACGACACCGTTACCACCTCCCCCAGAATCAATAGATGACTTGCCCGATTTACCACCGATCGATTCTGGAAATTCACCTGCAAAACCCGCACCAAAGCCTCCGGCCAAGCCAGTGACGAAGCCTGCAGTTAAGGCAGCAGCGCCGAAGATGCCAGCGCCACCGAAACCGGCAGCAGTAGAACCTTCACCAAAGCCGGCTTCGACAGCTCTCACCGAGAATCAAGTTAGGAAATTATTGAATGACGTGCTGACACAATTAAATTGGCCTGATGTGAAAAAAAACGCCTTAATCGATGAATTGATGAACTTGCCACCGGATGAGAGAAAAATCTTCTTGGAACAGTTAGATATCAAACTTCCGAGTGTTGTTGCATCCCCAGCAAAGCCGGTAGCAAAACCTGCAGTTGCAGCACCCTCGCCAGCGCTTAAAATACCTGCATCGGCAAAACCTGTTACGTCAAAGACACCTGCAGCGGCCAAACCGGCGGTAAAGGTGCCGGTGACCAAACCCAGCGCAGCAACGGGATTATTCACGTCAATCGATAAGGAAATCGAGCAAGCCATGCAGGATGACATGGCATTGGAAAAATACCTTGATGAGGGCCTGGAAATCGATGAAACCCCGCCTGATCTCCAAGTTGAGATCGAGGAACCAACCCCCGATAGCCAGGAGGAGTCCAAACCGGCGATCAAGCCATCCTTCAAGAGACCCCTCGCGCAACTCATTCCCACCAGGGTTGAGAAAAAGACGGAAGCAGAAATCAAAGCTGAAGAGAATAGGCTGAGAAAACAAGCAGAATCGGATGCTAATCTTGTATATTTGCGATTGCTTGCCTTCGAAAAGGCAGCACAAGGTACCAACAAGTACAAGATACAGGAGTTCTCGAAAATGTTGAAGGATCTTCCGGAGGAAGTTATCATCGGGTTCATCAAGGCGCTTGATAATGACTTTATCCTTGATTTTGATGAGGACAAGAAAATGGTTATCATCAACGATCCATCACCCCCGGAGTTGGAAATCATAGCTAGGGAATTCGAAAAGTGGCTCCGATTCGGCAGGTTGTGAGATTCATCCAAGATATCCCATATATCCTTCTTCCCGTTCCAAGCACAGGTATGCTGGATTATGTTCACTTAGGTTTTGAACTACCACTGCCTAAACTAAAGGACGTGGCTTTCTGGCGGAAAACGGGTAAATAGTCAATTTCCAGTCTTGCTTGGAGTCCCGCAGCCAATACATGGTAGATGATGATGCTCGGGTGCCTTCTTTCTCGATTCCACCATGTTCCATGAATCATATTGGATGAATCATTCAATTATCATCCCGGGATTCGCCTTTGATGGCAGCGACGAGTGCAAGGATTGAGAGTAAAATGAAAATACCCCCTATTGCGATGAATAACCACGCGATGAGGGATCCTGTGCCAAGCATTGCGATGCCAATAAAGAGATCGCCGGCAGCCAGAACGGCATACAGCATGAATTCCCTGGAAATCACTTGTTTATTGCCAACCATGTGCTTCCCGTCCAAACTAGGTTTTGTTTTGATTCTCATCTCATTGCAATATTAGGGATATCAAGGGATATAATACGATGGCGCACAGGGTGGGATGTTCGAGCCTGCTGAACCAGCAAGGCTTCTCGAACCCACGAAGGATTGCTCCTACTGGCTATCCAGGCTCCCCCGCAAGCACGCGGGGAGACTCGAGGCCAGCGCCGTCGCCGCTTGGCTACCTGTGCGTGGTTTTCGTGATCGACGGGTATAATGGTTGGGACTATTTAACGAGTGCCTCCAAGGCGAAAAGGTGCAGGGGACGGGAATTCCATCACCCGGGGCGCGCCGGGGTGATTTTGAACCCGCGTACTCCTGTGAGACGGGATGTGCCATTCACGTGGTGAACCCTTTTGACGTGTAAATCTTGAGTCCCGCGCCGGTGATCGTGGGCGGTGCGTCCACCCGGAGTTTGACCAACTTGGCTACCCCTGCTGAAAAAGCGGGCACGGAGGGAATTCCCGCCACCGTGGTGAATCCACGGCAGGCTTTTGAACCCCCGGCCAACGGATGTCTCCCATTCACGATGGAAGGGTAAGAGTCCGTCGCTCTACCTGGCGTTGCCGTTTGCAAGTATAACTTGCTAACTTAAGCCACGTGCCCTGTAGTCGCCGTACAAGTCATCACTTGGAATAAAAAAGCATCCGAGAATTATAAATTTACTCGCGTGGAGAGTGCTACCATTGAACGCCAGCTGAACATTTTGCGTACCATATATTCCATCTTCAAGTTACCATGGCGATCGGTGATAAGATCTTCCAAGACGTGATTGCATCACCGTTATGCCTTCATTTCAAACCCAAATGAAGAAAAATACAAGGAAATCCCATTGGACCCGAAAATCGGGAAAAATTGAACCATTATTTCACCTTACATTCGTCTCCCCCTCGCGAGTATCCACGTTATATTTTAGAACCACCGATACATCCCTCTACGAGATGCACGCGAACATTTCCGAACCCTTCCAATTAAGCCCGGCAAATGGCGCCCAGCATTTCTTCGGGTACTACGGGATTTCCCCGTGGAATGCCAACATGAGCCGCTTCGTTTGCCTTGAAACCACCTTCCACGATCGCATGCCAGATCCTGGCGATGAAGCCAGCATCATCTGCATTGATACTGCAAGTGGCGAACATGAGGTAATCGCGACGACCAGGGGCTGGAACTTTCAACAAGGAACCATGCTACATTGGCTTCCCTCCTCCCCAGAACGAAAGATCATCTTCAACGATTGCGACAAGGATCGTGCGTTCTCTCGAGTGATGGATGTAGAATCTGGGGAAACATGGGAGCTCCCTCGCCCCATCAACGCAGTGGCGAAACACGCCAACTTGGCAGCCTGCGTGAGCTTCACCCGATTGAGAAAATACAGGCGGGTCACCTCGCTTCCGTGTGCAAACGAATATTCCAAGGGTGGCGTGCATCCAGATGATGATGGTATCTTCCTGATGGACATCGAGGATGGTTCATTGGACTTGATCGTGTCATTGGATGATATTTGGAAGGCGAATCCCGCGACATTGGCATTGCCGGAAGACGATTTCAAAGCCATGGGTATGGGATTGTGGTTCAATCACGTATCTTTCAACCCATCCGGCTCACGCCTTCATTTTCTCGCAAGGTATCCCAATATTTTTGGTGGCTTGGTCACGTCAATGTGGACCATTGACAAGAATGGCATGAACCCGCATCTTCTCGTGGATTTCTATCACCGGCTAAGTCACTTCGAATGGGTAAATGATAGGCGATTGATAGTTACCATGGATTGGCCCGACCCGAAACACAAATCACACGTGATGATGGAAGACTTGGATGATGCAGCCGAGGCGGGATGGACTCCCGTGGCTCCCGAAACGTTAACTAAAGACGGCCACCCGGCAGTAAGCCCATCCAAGAAACTCATGGCAACTGATACTTACATCGTGGACGGGAGGAGATACGTTTACCTGGTGGATTTGGCCACGCACGAGGTGATGGAGATTCACTCCTTTGATAATCCCGCCATGTATAACAAGGAGGTGCGCTGCGATCCCCACTGCCGTTGGTCCCCGGATGGCAGCCTGCTCTGCTTCGACGCTCTCGTGGATGGCTCAACTAGGCAAATCCTTGCCGTCCGGGTGGAGAATGATTGATTCCAACCGGAACGGGGCGATTCCACTAGAACTCCGGGAATATTTTATAGGGGGGGATGCATCTTGTACCTGCGAATTGGATGTTCTAACGCATGCAGGTGTTGCCTAGCGGTACGGCGCCGGCCTTGAGAGCCGGTTCTCATTCGAGACCGTGGGTTCGAATCCCTCCACCTGCGCCAGTTCCTTTTTCTTCTCGCGTGTTGGTAAAGTGAGCTCTTATTGGCATGCAAGGTGGCATTGGGAACAGCACGGGAGCGCGCTGGTGTTGATTCCATCAATTCAGTTGCGTTGCATGATACCGTATGCCCACGTGGGTTTCAGATCAACCAGTTACCCGTGGAAAAAAGCAAAAAAATAACTTGTCGTTGGAGGAGGAGGTCTTTTCCATCAAATCGTACATCACGGTAGCGAGTTAATCAAGGCATGGATGAAGAGTATGATAAATAACCCGGAGAGAAGACTCACGTGGAGCACCCGGTTCACGTGTGATGGGACATACTTACCTTTTCCTTTCATTATCTTGATGGGATGATATCGATGCAAGTACCCCGTGGCAACGAGCAACGATGTGATGATGTAGAGGGCAAGACCCCCGCCAAGATCGGGATAAAACTGGAGTGGGCGCCCGATCTGTCCCGCAAAATGAATAGATATGCATAAATAGGCAGTGGTAAAGCCGAAAACATGGAAATGCATGAGTAACTTGTAGTAATTTGGAGATTTCCGTTTAAAGATGTAGAAAAACGGTGTATAGAAAACCATGTACGCGGCACCAATGATTCCAAACCAATGCGACACCCGTAATGGTCCAAGAAATGAACCAGTATCGATGTAATCGAATGCCACCAAGAGCGTAATGATGGTAATTATTATGAGATATATCGTCTCTATCAAGAATGAGGGATTCCTGATCAACCGCTGTTTTCGTTTTTCCCCTACTTCGTTTGATCTTGACATGATAATGATGTAAAAACCCGTTATATGAACACGTATGTTCTAATGCATAATCAAAAGAACGCGCCTGGATATTTCTGAACAGTCTAGTGGTTTGCTCTGGCATTTTAACCGATTGCATTCCCTACTAGAGCACGATGCCCACGAGGAAAAAAGGAGAGAAAGAATGGTAAATCGAACCCGTGCGATGGAACAGGGTGAGTGGTGCTTATTCGCCCATCTTCAGCACGAGTTCGATATCATCCTTGGTGAGTTTGGTCCTTTTGGAGTGCCTGGTGAGTTTTAAAGCGTTTGTTGTGATATCTTTCGCCTTCTCTTCCAGGTACTTGATAAGCAAATCGACGGCATCGCGTGCCACGATCTGGGCGCCAACACTCTTCATGAGATCCCGAACTGGACTCCAAGCCAGTGCTCGTTTCTTAGCCATTGTATTCATCCGCGTGTTTTTGTTATTTTGTCGAAGATAGCCGGAATGCGCACCTTGTTATAGATGAGTGTGCATCCAACAACTACTTCTAAGTAACACATACCCTAAACCCATATTTAAATGTTTTGTAATCGGGGCTGGATCTCTTGATTTATCGCGCCAACCGTGAAGCTCGCGCGTGAAACTTCGCGGTCATCACGATCCCTCACGCGCAGATTGTAACCAGTACCGTCGAGTCGCGTTCACGCGCGACCGGCCCCAGCCGCATTCACTCGGGATGGATCCGGTCATATCGCGTTCACCAAGGGAATCCCATGAATCATCCTCAATCACGGGTGATGGATCCAGCATGATGGTATACCCGCCACGAACCATCGATCCACGAGCCATGAAGCTCCCTCGCCGGTGAATCAATGGCGCGCCGGATGGATCTCCACGGGAAGGATCGCGATGTGACAGCATGGAACGGGGACCAATTAACACGTGGATCTGGGAACGCGGGATACAGCCGGGTGTCTTTCACGATCCTTCATCAGCTTCTTGGGAACCAAAGAGATGAAAGAAGGTAAACCAAATGCATCAATTCAGTGGAATCCAATGGGTACCATCTTGAGATTCCCATGGAAATCCCCGATCTAACACGTTATCGTGTTCCTGGGGAGATGGGAGAGCCATTGCAAGGCCTTCCAGGTTGCCTTGCCTTATAAGTGCGCACGCCTTGACGTACATGCACGGTGCACTTGCACGTTCTCGATCCCGACCAGGAAGCATTTTTATCGATGGCTTCCCAAGGAGGCACGGGGGCGTCTTGGTCATCATGAAGTAGACATCATCATCAATGAAAAGTGAATCAAATGGGTAGCAACAAGGGAAAAGTAAGAGCAAGCCACATTCTCGTGGCAAAGCACAAGCAAGCATTGCAGATTCTTGACGAGCTCGATGCGGGAGTAAAGTTCGCGGAATTAGCACGAAAACATTCGGAATGTCCATCCCGGAAGAAAGGTGGTGATCTCGGATTTTTCTGCAGGGGACAGATGGTGAAGGAGTTCGAGAGAACCGTGTATTCAATGAACGTTGGAGACATTTCAGACCCCGTCAAGACGAAATTCGGGTATCATATCATCAAGCGAACCGCATGAGGCAGGAAACGTGGAAGAAGATGAGACGGGAAACATGGGCGATGAAGCTAGATGCCCCGGTAGTGCAAATGATAGGGAACATCAGCATCCCCAAGCACCCAATGCTTGGCAGAATGCTGGACAAGGGACCCAAGTTGGAACGCACTTCTTCTCTCCCGTCATGATCGCCCCGGACAAATGCGGGAATTGCAAGGCTTGCAAGCACGCGTGCCCGGGACATTATATCGACATCACCGTGACCGGTGCCACGGTGGATAGGGAATCATGCTTCAAGACAGTCCAAGAAAGAGATGGGGAGTGCTTCGAATGCTTGCTTGCCTGCAAGCACAATATCCTGAAGCTGGAGAAATACACCAAGTTACCAGGCGGTAGCATCGTGAAATTTAGCCGAACATGAGTGGTTTCAAGAACTGGGCTGCCTTCACGAAACCCAACTCGCCGAAGAACATCCTGTCCTCGTGCTCGACGCTCAGGACCTCGCAGTCACTGCGCTCCATTAGGAACAATATGAATCTTCGCCAATCGAAATCACCCCAGCCGGGCATTCGCTGGTCGTAATATGATTTGTCATTGATGCCGTTCTTGCGAATGCGGTTCCAGAAGATCTTCACGTCCTTTGCATGGGTGTGAAAGATCCTGTCTGGATACTTCTCGTATGCCGCCTCGACGTCCATGAGCTGCCACATGAAGTGTGAGGGGTCGAAATTCAATCCAAGATTCCTTGCCGGCACTGTCTCGAATATGCGGTCCATGGTTGGCACGTTGTAGGTCATGGAGCCAAAGTGGACCTCGATGGCGATCTTGCAACCATGCTCCCTTGCGAAATCCGTGAGATCCTCGAATACCTCCTTGAACAACATCCAATCCCCGGTTTTCGGGTGTTGCCATGCCTTGGGGGAACCTGAAAAGGTGGTCAAGCAATCAACGTTCAAGGCTGCCGCCGCCTCGATATTCTTCTTGAAAAATTCATTCAACTCATCTCGCTTCCCTGGATCAGGATGCAGGTGGTTCACGTGGGAACACAAGGCAGATATTTCGTATCCTGCCTGTTTCACCATCTTCCTGATTTTTCCTGCACCACCTTCCAGTACCTTTGATGCTTTCACGTGGGTGTGCCCGGGTTGCGCTCCGAGTTCGACCCTCGTGTATCCATGCTTTGATAATGATTCCAATGCCTTTTCCAGCGGTTGACCGTTATACACGTTCGCGCTTAGGAAACCAAGTTCCATCGTGGGTTCACCGGTTGATTCTTGTTCTCCCCACTATTTAAGCTAGCCGCCTCACCACGTGGCACGATTTTTGTCGAGTTTTTCCCACTTTTTTTCGATCACGACGAAATTACCTTTCCGTTTCGCTTCAATTTCCACCAGCTCGTGGTTTTCACGAAAATATTTATTAACGGATACTCCCTTGTAGTAATTGTTAACCACTTCGATGTTTAACCGACATCAATCCTTTAATCATCAAGAGAAGAGGTTCGACAATCATGGCAGATCAAAAATTCATAAGTAAAGCCCCAATTCGCAGGCTGATGAAAAGTCGCGGGGCATCCCTCGTTGCAGAGAATGCCGTTAACAAGCTCGTGAGTTTCTTGGAGGAATACGCGCAGGATATCACCAAGAAAGCTATGGAGATTGCGCAAGCGGATAAGCGGAAGAAGATCACCGAGAATGATATATTGGATGCGCAGTGACCTTCATTCTACCTACCATCCTTCCTTTTTCTTTTACTCCCTGCCCCTGGCACCCGCTGGAATGCATCACTTCTTTCGAAAGCAATTAACCACCCTCAATATGCCAATCCTGAGCCGTGATCTGGATGCAAGTGCTTGACAACCACCTTCACACCCGGGTTTCCCATTGCTGCCACCAAAATTATGGATTGCAAGAGGTGGTGGACAAGCTCTCCCTAGAGGGGTTACCGTATGCTTGCACGACCGACCACGTGCATAATCCCGGCGATGGAACATTTTTACCCGATCAATTGAGTGAGCGGGAAATGTTGATGGGGCGGGGATCCTCAATACCTGTATTCATTGGTATCGAGGCTAGCATCATCTCGCGGGACGGTCGTATGCCCCTTGATGGCCTTCCAACCATGCCTGATTTCGTGATTGCCGGGGATCACTGGATACCTGGGAGCGGGATCTCGATGGCTGATCTTCCCGGCGGGTTCAAGCTTGTTGGCACCATGCATGACAGGGAGCCGCAGCAGCTAGATTCGATCTACGACACTGTTGTGTGCATGTATTGCCAGGCGATCAGGAATGAGCACGTGGTGGTGCTGGTGCATCCCTTCGATACGTTCCAGCGAATTGGAAACAGTGACAAGCGACTCTTGGACAAGCTGGAAACCGTGTGCGATGCATGCCAGGACACGGGGACCGCCCTTGAGATCAATAATGCCTCAGCACGCCGGTGCGTGGAGCTCCATCACGGACTACCCCTCGCGCACGAGGATTGCATGGCTCCCACCACTTTTTTCGAGGAAATGTACAGGATCGCGGCAAGATATGACATCACTTTCAGCACGTGTTCAGATGCTCACGAGGTGCACCTGGCAGGTAATACAAGCCTTGCATTGAATGTTGCAAGGAAGAGTGGCATCAATGAATCTAGATTCCTGGACTTGCGATCCTTGATTTCCAGGAAGTGGACCTGATGGTTGTAATGGCGCCGCAACATGAGATGCAGGTAGCCATGTCGGAGCCACTTGGCGAAATTGATACAGTCCTGTTGCTTCTTCGCGATGACGTGCACGAAAGGATTGCTGGCATTCGTTCAGCCGATGGATAAAAAAAGTGAGGGGGATGAATCTTGGCGTCTTTCGGGGATCACTTATTCCCGATTGGCTGCCTTGAGAAACACTGTCAATTCCGTTTTTAACATGTCCCGAACGGCAACGCGAATGGCTTCACTTCTATTCGGGTAAACTCGCTCCGAGACCAAGCTATCAAGGCCTTCCAAATATGCTTCCGGGATATGAACGGTTATGAGTTGCATCGTTTTGCACCAGTATTATGGATGTATTGGGGTAACGCGCGAGCATGCGCGCGTATTCCACTGATATTTGCTGGATATTCTAGCCTTTTGGATCGACATATGATGTGGATCATATGCACCTTCCCATGGTGGAAAAATCATTAATACCATGAATTGGTAATGATTTGAAGGTGGCATCGTCATTGGAAAACTCGATCGAGGTGGTCCAACTTCTCCAATCAGGTAATGAGGAGGAACGGATCAATGCGGCTAATTTGATCAAGGAAGCAGACTTGCAAGGAATCGATGTTAGTGAATTCTATCCCATCCTCCGGGGATTGCTTTGCAATCCGTCATATCCCGTGCGCATGGCTGCTGCTGGAGCCTTGATGGTCCAAGCTCGCAGGAAGGACCCGGTGCAATCACGATTATATGGAAGCACGCTCGTGGAATTGCAATCAACGGACCCAAGCGTTAGATTCGGGCGTCTCGAGTGGTTGCAGCAAGTGGCAACTCCAGATCTTGTAAATGATAGAGACGAGCGCGTGATAGAATTTGCGTTACCCTTGGTGAGCGCGATGTTTTCGGATGGGGAAGAACGGGTGGCAATTCAAGCCATTAGAACCTTCAGACAGGCGATATCCGAGCATCAAGATATCGAGGATGCCTTGCCTGCATTAATGTACGTGTTGCGTTCTGGCTCAGGTGAGGTTCAGGAGCAAGCATCATTTGCCATTCAAGCCATCGCGATGAAAGGTTACGATATTTCAGGCCTATTAAAGGAATTACTGGCTTTACTGGATAGCAAGGAGGAACCGGTGAAATTTGGCGTCGCCGACGCCCTTGCAGCCTTTTTCCTGAAACGAAAGAAGTGGCATGATTTCTTGTCATTATTGCATCACGATGACAAGGATATCAGGCAAGAAGCTGCTGGTACCATTGCTCACGTCCCCGTTGGCAGGGAACCGGTTATCATCAAGGCCTTGCAATCCTTGATCGAGACGGAAGATAGCAAGGATGTGCAGATGGTAGCCACTAGAGGGCTTCTTTCTATCACGTCCGATCCGAATGACATGATGGTTGGCATTCCCGTGCTACTCGAGTCCTTGAAAGGAACATCAGTGGAACACCAGGTATACGGAAGCAAGATTCTCAAGCAATTCACACGTGACGTGCTCGTTATCTTGGAGAATGGCAGGAATCGAAAGAAGGTGGAAAATATTGATAACTTGGAAAAGAAACTGGAGTCAATCATCCAAGATCTTCAATTATCCATGAAAAGTATCACTAATACAAAGGTCCTTGATACTTTATCTACCACGATCGCGCTTTGGCTGGTTCACGTTGGAGATCTTGGAGAATTCCAAGATTTATTGGAAGGGTCTAGTGAAAAAATCCAAGAGCACGTGGTTACAATCCTGCAAGATGGCACGGTGAGACTCGGGGAACCTGTATTAGACATCTTGGAAGACCGGGACGAGAAACTAGTGGAGAAATTATTGAAAACCAAGGATCCACAAACCACGAAGACTCTTGACCTCTCGGGACAAAGCCTGGATCGAAGATACCTGCACGCTGTACCAGCTAGCATCAACATCCTAGACCATGTCGAGGAAATCGATCTCTCCCACAATCTCCTCCGGTCGATTCCCGGATCCATTGGTACCATGTCCCGGGTCAAGAAACTGGTCATTTCCTACAATCGCCTGAGCGAGCTGCCAGCGAATCTCGGGAACCTCAGTGAATTGGTTGAGTTATGGGCAAGTCGCAACGCAATTCGCGCCCTCCCACCCGAGCTGGGAAACTTGCGAAAGCTGAGGATCCTGCATGCCAATCATAACGAGATAACAGCATTTCCCCGGCAATTGGGAGCCCTTCATGATCTTGTGTTGCTTGAATTGAAGGGAAACCGGATTACATCCCTTCCAACAACTTTTTGCCATTTAGACTCCCTCAGGAGCTTGGATCTATCAAGTAACCCGATCAAGAAGTTACCCGCATGCTTTGGCCAGCTTTCAAGCCTTGAAAATCTATCAATGTCTGGTGTGAAATTCACGGCATTCCCTGGAAGTATCCTCGATCTTCCCAAGCTGAAAACCTTGAGTCTCTCCAATTGTTCGTTGACCTCCATCCCCCCAGCCATTTGCCAATTGAAACACCTGGAGACATTGGACTTGAACGGGAATCGCATCAGCAGGCTCCCCGCAGAAATTGCTCAATTGCATCAGTTGCAGTATATCTCGATGCGGAAGAATCAACTCGATGAACTCCCCATTGAACTTCGCGAGTTGCACTCCCTACGTTGGTTGGACGTCCAAGATAACCCGATGGAAAAACATGGCGGAAAGGCTTCGGGACCGAACAAGGTAGCTCTAAATCTTGAACGATTTTCGTGAATCACGGCAATTACACCACGAGAAGGGTGCCATGGCATGGCAAGTGTACGAGAAAACATGATGGTATTGGCGATATCCAGCACCATGTCTTCACAAGGATAATATGGCGCGAATCATTCACTCCCCCGTGAACAAGCGTGAACCAACGTTAAGCCTGCGCAGGCAAGAACATGCAGGCAATTTCCACAGAAGTATTGCAGGTTAGATGATATTGAACAAGAAGCACAACAATGAAAGGGATGGCGGGGATGGCAAGACCACGGGAACCGATCTTCCCTATTACGAGTACAGGTCCTTTTTCGATTTTAACTGGAAGAAACGGGAAATACCACGCATTCTCAAGGATTTGAAATTTGTTACACCAACGGAAATCCAGCAAAAAGCAATACCGCTTGGCTTGGCTGGAAAGAACGTCATCGGGCAATCGAAGACTGGCACGGGGAAAACACTGGCTTTCGTTACACCGGTTGTCGACCATCTTGATCCCAAGGTGCAAGGAATCCAAGCACTTGCCATCACCCCCACGAGAGAATTATGCGTGCAGGTCTCCAAGGTATTCCACAACGTGGCATCTAAGATGGGATTCAATGTATTGCAGGTGTATGGTGGCGTGGATATCAACCGGCAAAAGAAAGCATTGCGATCCAACACGGTGTCCATCGTCGTTGCCACCCCGGGAAGACTAATCGACCTTTACAAGCAGCGCTTCATCAATTTCAAGCCAATCAAGTGCGTGATCTTGGATGAGGCTGACAGGATGCTGGACATGGGTTTCATGCCAGATATCGAGTATATTTTCGGTAAGCTTCCGCGGAAGAAGAAATTGCAATTAATGCTCTTTTCCGCCACCATCTTCCAAGAAATCATGGATAGCATCAACAAGATCACCAAGGGAGACCACACCATCGTTCGCGTTGGAAGGAACGAGGACGAATTCGTGATCAAGGAGATCGACCAGGAAAAGTATGTCATCCTCGATCGTCGCAAGAAATACAGCTTGTTGAAACAAATCCTCAGGCGCGAAAAGCCAAAGCATTGCCTGATATTCTCCAACACCATCGCTGGCGTGGAATACCTCTACAGGAAGCTAAAACGAGATTTCAACTTCCCCATCTTGGCACTCACGGGAAACGTGAACCAGAACAAGAGGGAAAAAATTCTCAAGCAATTCAAGACGCACCAGATCAATCATTTAATTGCCACCGATGTTGCATCCAGGGGCTTGGATATCCCAAACATAACCCATGTAATCAATTATGACGTGCCACATTATCCCGAAAATTACGTGCATCGCATCGGAAGAACGGGTCGATTAAACAAGCAAAAAGGTGGAAAAACCAATCGAGGCAAGGCCATCACCATTTGCGTCCAAGATGACCTGATCTACATGCAACGCATAGAACAACTCATTCAAAAAGAAATTCCGAAGAAACAAACCGAGGAAAACTCCCGACCCATGCATCCCTTCCTCCGGTGAGGAGAACCGCGCTTGGGTTCATTAACTTCAAAAAAGGCTGTAACTTATCTACAATAAATACAACTCCGTGATAAAAGCCATGCAACGGTTCAAGCTGAAAATAGTCGTCATTGGCGAGCATGCAACGGGAAAAACCTCCCTCATCAAGGCGTTCGTCGAGAAGAAGTTCTCCGCTGATTACCGCCCGACGATTGGTACAAACATATTCATCAAGAAACTCGAATTGGAAGGGGACGAGATAACCCTCACCTGCTGGGATATAGCGGGGCAAGAACGCTGGACCAGCATGAGAGAACTTTATTACCGGGGGTCATCTGGAGCTATCATCATTGGAGACGTGACCAGGAAGAGCACGTTCGAGCAAATCAAGAACTTCTGGGCACCTGATTTGAAAGAAAAAGTGAAATCCGTTATCCCAATCGTGCTCCTTGCCAACAAGTCTGACTTGGAATCAGAAGTGACCCAGGATGATATCGATGATTGCATGAATGCCATCGGTGCCACCTGCGCCCTGAAAACCAGCGCCAAAACCGGGGATAACGTCAACGAGGCGTTCCAGAAACTCACAGAAGCCATCCTGAAAAAGTAGGATCACCTGCAATTTTTCTATCCTTCCTGCCAACGAGACCCACCCCCTGCACTCAACCAGGGGTTTGAAGGATACCGCCACCTTAAGAATTGGATGGTTCCGGTCCATCTTGCATGATGAGGGGGTCAGTATATGCCCGGTGGAGCGAGATAAATCATGTCACTGGAGACCGTGAACGATCCGAACCGCCCGGTGTGCCATCAACAACAAGCAAGGCAGTGATCGATGAAGGAATATACAACGCCTTGGAGGGCTTGGTAGTGCGCGAATAGCAAGCCGGGGAATGTATGACCGGGTGGACGGGTGGAATTAAATGGGAGAATTGCTTATTCATCTTGCACCCACCACCTACCATTAACGGTATTCCATCATGGCAAAACTTTACCGTGGTTACATTCTCTGCAGGCTCTCGAAAATCGGGAGCGAGTGGACAATCGTCGACACTCTCAAGGACATGAACAAGGATTTCAGCGAGGACTTGAAAGTCACCTACGCATCCCCCATCTACGGGGCGTGGGACTTGATCATCGAGGCATCCTTCGCGCAGCTGGAAGATCTCGATAAACTCGTGACCCTCATCAGGACCAACTCAACCCTCCAAGGAAGCATCGAGGAAACCACCACCTTCGTCTCCTCCAAGCCGGACTACCCGTGGGCGTGACATGAAGTTCTCCAAGGCGTACATCCTGCTCAAGACCAGGGTCGGCACCGAAGATGCCTTCTTCGACCGGCTGACCGAACTGGACATGGCATACCATGCCTGTTATCGCCTCTTCGGGCAGTACGACCTGCTAATCGAGCTCCTGTTCACCGATTGGGAAGATTTGGACGGATTCATGTTCAACCTGCAGAAGGATGCACAATTGAAGGAATACTTGCTTGAGGAAATCCGACTCATCTCCCACGATGGTAGCTTCAACGCGGGTGGCAGCACCAAAGGATCCGTGGGTTAGCCTGGATAGACCATCTGCCTCCTAAGCAGAACGCCGAGAGTTCAAATCTCTCCGGATCCGTTTTTGGTTATTCCCGTTAAGGATCGAATCGATCCCGCCAGCACGGGTGCAGATGAAACGCTTCGCTGCCACGAGATGTGCCGGTCTCGTGCCGCCCGTGCCCGCCCATAAGCGATCGAGCGGGGAATCTAATTATAATACGCATGATAAATGAATGGATGTCATCCATAAATTTCCAAATCTCTCAGCTTGAAGATTTCCAGCATGTTGTGATCTGTTTCACCATCCACGAGATATCGGGATTTGGTTAGTTCTGGTTCTTCATTGAATTGATTCCCACAGTCAAGCCCTAATACTAGGAGGGTGCAAGGTAATTGAAATGATTGCTTCATCCATGCCCGACACCTGGATCGTCCCTCTCCACCTTGGATCCCGCGGTTTCAATACTATCAATTATCGAATGATTTATCCGTGAATTATCTTCCCGAAATTATGCTTCAATCGTTCAGGTTTGCCACGGAAGGGGGTTTCCGCTAAGTTACCCCGGAGTGGAGATGGGTGAGTGAGGCCGGGGCATCGTGTAAAAAAATGGCGGGAGGGCATGGCGACCCGTATGCAAAGGACCTGCAGATCGAGATGCACTTGGTGGTGCAGGAACCCGTGGGGTATGCCACCACATGCGGGATAATCGTGGATGCCATCCCCACCTGCTTCAACCGGGCTCGTGAGGTGCCTCCGAGTATGGACGTGTGGCGTGGCGATGGTGGCAGGTGCCTCCGAGCACCCGCGCATGCCGTCACCAAGTTGTTCCCCTAGGGGCAAGCACGAGGATGCGGAGCGGGATTACACGGAGGCGCTGGAGATACGCCGGGAGCTTGCCACCAAGAGCCCGGGATGCTACCGGCCCGACGTTGCCATGGTGCTTTTCAACATTGCCTGCCTGCACGCACGACAGGAGAACGTTGACGTGGCCATCAAGTACCTATCGCAAGCCATTGAAATCGAAGAAACCTTGCGAGGGGAGGTGAGAGATGATGCCGATTTCGATGCCATCCGCGACAACTTCCGGTTCAAGGCGTTGATCGGGGACAGTAACGGGAACCGGGCCGGGAAAGGCGACGGGGATGGCGATGCCGGCGATCCCGGGGAAACCGGCGCGTGAACCGCACGCCGTTCAAGGAAAGATCTTCATAATCCACCACCGGCGCGCGGGTAGCGGTTGCCCGGGGAATCCAGCGAGGCAGTAAGGGACCATCCCCACTACCAGCGAATGCACGTGAATCGCTGCCAGGCGGCCCCTCGGTCGGTCCAACCCATGGTATGAAAATGGGTGAGGTCTTTCCATGGTGGACCAGTACATGCTCGGCTACCTTCAATCCCTTTCATGATCCCGCGTCTCGTCGCCGGTCGTCGTGGCCTGCGCTTTCACCTTGAATGCAGTTGTCATTACCACGCCCGAGACCGCAATGGTGATACCAATCACCTGGAACGCGGTGGGTATCACCATGAAGAAAAGAACTCCCAGCAGCATTGGCATGAATATGTAAAACGCGGTGTATGATGGAACAACTCGCACGGCCTTTCCCTTGGTATACCCGACATTGGTGAGAAGGAATGCCAGTCCCCCGAAGGCAAATGAGACGTAAAGGAACACGCTCGAGAAAGCGCTCAACGGTCCCGGGAGTCCGAAATTCTCCTCATCCGCAATGCTCTTGAACACGTTATCCATGCCGCCGAAGGCACCAGCGATGGCTCCCCAGATGATCCCCCAGATCTGTCCCGTCTTGAGGGTGTAGATGATGCACAGGAGGAATATTACCAGCAGGACAATCATGGTGGTGACGAAGTTGGTCCAATCAAGGATCCTGGTATCGGGGCGATCTTGAAATATGCTGGCTATGCCAAACGCAAGCGTGCCCCCAATTATCAATCCCGTCCCTATGATCTCGTGCTTTTTCAGCTCCTCCTTGAGTACCTTCACTGAATACAGCAATGCTATGACCACTCCAACGCCTAGCATGGAGCTGTAGATCTCGGGATTACCTCCTAGTATCGAGAGCCCTATCGTTTGGAATACAGGCTGGATGAGCGATAAAATGCTTCCGAGGATCCATATGGCTCCCTTCTTGGCCCTTCGCGTTTCACCATCCTCAATCTTCCCGAATACTTCTATTCCTTGCTTCTGTATCGCTTTCCCGAGATTCAGCGTGCAACTGCCTATCAATCCAAAGGTGATACCCCAGGTGTATCCAGCATCCATGTCATGTCACCGTGTTTTTCCCATCGAGGATGGTTCAAGGTGGAGAGTACTGCGGGAGGCAATAAAACATCACTGGGGCAATACTTGCTTGCCTCCAGTAGCGTGAAACCTTCCATCTATCACTAAATCGAGATCATTTAAGATTGTTTGCGAGAGACAAGCACAAGGGCGAGATAGCATGTCATTCTTTCATGATCGGTAAAGGTAAATACGACGGCATCACAAGATATAATGCCTCGATTCCCCCGCTGGTGGATGATATGCCAATCATCTTATCGAAAGATAACAAGAATCTGTATTTGCAGCAAAATAGGTGCCAAGGTTGCAGCGCATGCGTGGTTGCATGTCCGACGGGAGTGCTAGGGATGTCTAACCAGTTGAACATGCGGCTTGCTTGCATTCCACGAGTCCTACCACGAAAGGAGGATTCATGCGTGTTGTGTCACAGGTGCGAGCTCGCCTGCCCTGCATGGGCAATATATCTTATTGAACGTGGTTCCAAGGATTCCACGCATTTAGAAGGGGTAAACGTTTCGCACGAGGGAGAATGAACATTGATAGACCAAGCGAAAAGATATCAAGACCCAGGACAGCACCTGCTCATGGGAAATGTGGCGATGGCGGAAGGTGCCATGGCTGCAGGATTGCAATTCTTTGCAGGCTACCCGATAACTCCAAGCACAGAAGTCTTGGAATTGCTCTCGCACCGTTTACCTGAAACCGGTGGCACGTTCATCCAGATGGAAGACGAGATAGCATCCATCAATGCAATGATTGGCGCAAGTCTTGCTGGTGCGAAAGTCATGACTGCAACCTCGGGCCCTGGAACGGCACTCATGGCTGAAACCATTTCAATGGCTGCTTGCTTGGAAATTCCTTTCGTGATTTGCGATGTGCAACGTAATGGTCCAGGCACGGGGTTCGTGACGGCGCCGCACCATAATGACATCATGCAATGCAAGTACTCTGGGAATGGCGAGTATGAAGTGATAGCATTCGCCCCCATGAGCTGCCAGGAATTGTTCGACCTCACCATAGAGGCATTCAACATGGCAGAAAAATTCCGCTGCCCCACGTTCATTTTAAGCGATGCGTACCTCGGCCATCTTCACGAGCAGGTGCGTATACCTCCTGCCAAGGAATTGGAAGCACGGGTGGTTGAGCGGCTTCCCCCTGATAGGGAAACCAAGCGTTTTTTCACGTTCAGGGACGATGCTGGTGCCATCCACATCCCACCTCCACCGAGGGTGGGTCAGGATCCATTCCCTGCATACTTGTTTTCACAACCCCATGGTGCTGATGGTATCCCGGTGGAGAAAGACCGTGCCTTGGAGTTCATCGAGAGGATATGCCACAAGGTAACGGATAATGTGGATTCCATTGCAATGACGGATGAATATCTCGTGGATGACGCCGATATCATCATCATAGCATACGGGTTACCCGCACGGGTAAGCTATGACGTGGTGAACAAAGCTAGATCTACTGGAATAGCAATTGGATTGATTCGCTTGGTTACGGTGTGGCCTTTCCCGTACGAGAAACTGAAGCAACTAATTGCTGGTAAAAGGGTATTGATCCTTCCAGAGATGAATCAAGGAATGATCGCGGGAGAAATCGAACGGGTCATGGATGAACTGTCGAGAATTGAGCGGATTCCATCCATTGGTGATATCCATCACCCCGATTCCATCATGAAGGTAGTTAAGGAGGTTGCACGGAAATCATGACACCCAAGCCAGAATTCTACCCGAACGAACAGCCAGAGCATCCACTGACGCTGAAATCCATGATGGGCGCCAAGGAAGGAAATTTCGGTAGTCTTTTTTGCGCGGGTTGTGGTTATGGCATCATCGGTCAATTATTTACCAAGGTATTCGATAAAGAAGCCCTTGATCCACTTGCATATCCCCTCGTGCTAGGAATCGGGTGCTATACACAAATGGTTACCATCCTTCATCACGGGATACAGAAAATCGTCGCACTTCACGGGAGAGCGCCCGCAATTGCAACTGGCTTGAAATTGGCAAATCCAAGCTTGAAACCAATCGTGATGACTGGTGATGGGGATTGCCTCGGCATTGGAACTAACCATTTCGTGCATCTTTGCAGGCGAAACTTGGATTGCTTGGTAATATTGTTCAATAATGGCATATATGGCATGACCGGTGGACAAGTAGCTCCAACGACGCCGAAGGGATACAAGACGGGAACAACCATGGGTCCAGCCTTTGAAAACACCATTGATGGGGTGCAGTTGGCTCTTGCTGCAGGGGCTTCACATGTCGCCAGGATTACCATCGCCCATCCACGAACCTTCATGAAGTACTTGAAAACGGGCTTGAAGCACGAGGGGACCTCGGTCATAGAAGTAATCACCCCCTGTGTTACCTATTTTGGAAAGAAAAATGTAGACAACGGGGGTAATTCATTGGCTTCAGGTGGAGCCATGTTGCAATGGATACGTCATTCAACCACGTGGAGAAATCAAGCTGCTTTGTTAGATGATGATGAGCTCGCCGGGAAATACGTCATAGGTGAGTTCAAGCTTGATGGTGGAAAACTCGAATATTCCGAGCAATACGATCAGATACGGAAAAGAGCGATGAAGAGTGGTGATGATGGCACGGTATGAGGTCCGGGCAGTCGGGTACGGGGGGCAGGGCGTGATCACCCTTTCGAAATTAATCACCACTGCCATTGTAACTGGAAAACGATTGCTTGCAGTTCACACGGAAGCTTATAGTGCAGCAGCCCGGGGGGGGCTATGTTGGGCTGAATGCGTGATTGAACTTGATCGCGATGTTAAGAGTATTTACTACCCTCGTGCCTTGAGCCCATATGATTTCCTGTTCGTCCTTTCGAACGAGGCATATCGTAATTTCTCAAGCGCGGATGTAAAGGAAGATGGATGGGTGGTGTGGGATAGTTCCATCATCAGGACATTCAAGATGGAAGATCATGCCAATATCCTTGGCATTCCAGCCCAGGAAATGGCGATCAAGCAATTGGGATCGAATTTCCTGGGCAGTGCCATCCTCTTCGGAACGTTTACAGGATTAACTTCCATATTGGAGAAGGATACAGCGAGATCCATCTTGAAATCGATGTTACCTGGTCATTACCTGGAAAAAAACCTAAAAGCTTTCGAAATGGGCTATCAATTCACCGTGGGTTTGAAAAAACGAGCGAGGGATGCATGAAATAAGATGAGACTCGTGGAAAAAGGTTGGATGGAATTAAAGGAAGAGGTGATAGATGCAGACAAGTGTTGCCAGTGCGGTAATTGCACTGCCGTCTGCGATGCCATCAGGATGACCGTGCATGGACCCATTGCAGATTCGGATCTTTGCCAGGAACGTCCCACCTGTAAGGATGGTCTTGGGACTTGTTACAACCTGTGTCCAAGGACGAGAGATAATCCAATCTCACCTCACCTTCTTGATTCATGGGTGAACGGCGTGTCAGGCATGCTTGAATCCAATCCTTTCCACCACGAGATCCAGGTATTTGCGGTGAGGGCGGTTCCAAGGGATCGATTTCCAATTATTGGTGGCGCAGGCTCCATTCGGGCGTTATTGCTCGCAGGCATCAAGGAGGAAATAATCGATGGTATTGTGCATTCAAGTACCCTTTCCGGGGTGCAGGAAGTGCTGGACACGGAAGCCGAGCTGTTAAATGATGGCAGGCAATTCCAGCTTCCCTACGCTCCCAACAACATCCTGTTGGATGCCGTTTCGAATGGCTACCAAGATTTGGCAGTAATTGGAAGCGGTTGCGAAATACAAGCATTAAGACACGCCCAAAACCATCCAATCTTGGATTTCGAGTTGCACGAGCTGGTCCGCCTTGCAATCGGGTGTTTTTGCTTTTTCAAGCCCCGTCCAGATAGGTTGAACCAACTTTTAAATGGAAACCAAGATAAGCAAGAGATAACGAGAATAATCAAGGAGCCCGGTTCCTTTCACTACCAGATTGAAGAAGGAGGGACATCAAGGCGCATCCGTGCAAGGACATTCATTGACGCAAGTAAGGGTACCTGTCCTTCCTGCATGGACCACGTGGGCAACCTTGCAGATATCAGCATCGGACAGATTGATGCAATGGTAGGCTGGGACATGGTGATCATTCGGTCCCAGGTGGGTCGTGATGTCTTGGAGGCTGCTAAAAAACACCGGTTTGTTGAAGTTCGAGAAGTTCATGGCGTGATTGAAGACCTTATGTTGGAAATCACCCGGAATCGAATTAAATTTCTATCAATACAAGAAATAGATATTGTAGGTCCCAAGGTGAAACATTTTTGGTTCAAGAGCCCTCGCATCCTTTCTCGATATTCACCCGGACAATTCATCGTGGTCTGGTTACCAGGGGTTGATTTTCTTCCCATGACAATTAGTGCGATCGATCAGGATAGATTCAGGATATCTGTCAAGCTCGTGGGCGAGGGAACCAAGATGCTCTTTGAGATGCATGAGGGAGAAGAGGTTGGGATCAGGGGCCCCTATGGAACCGGCTGGGATCTAACCGGGGATG
>WJJB01000449.1 GCA_014729935.1 Candidatus Bathyarchaeota archaeon
AAATCAAGATTTTGAACTCATCCACGAGCGCAACCGTGGAAGAAAACATTGCTCTTACTGGAACCATGTCTTACCGCTTATATACCGATGGAAGCACAACGTATGATATTGAGATATTGTATGGTGGTTCCAGCAGGAATTCCAACGTGAGCAATCCCTACCTGCTATCCACTACAAGCTTGCTTGATGTTGCAGTGCAGGTGGAAACAACTGGCATTACCATCAATTCGCAGAATAATCCCATAAATTTGGGCGATAATGCAAACATCACGTTTACCTTCCATAAATCATCGGATATCTTGGAAACCTACGACGTGGAAGATGTTGAAGTGAGTTCCGGTTACGATTCTGATTATTGGACTGAAGGGGTTGATTATGATTGGTGGGATGCCGGTGGAGGATTAACAGCCTTGAATCTCAGCACCGGTGCAGGCACTAGGTTGAACACCACGGGAATAAAAACGGTGTATTTACATGCCATCAACCAGTCCGTGGAGGAGGCAATCGATAAAGCATTCGTGATCATCAATGATATCAATTCAATCGTTCGAAAAACCTTAAATGATAGCTCTCAAGCACAGATCCAAGTATATCGGGGCGAGGAAGTGAATCTAGAAATTGATTTCATTGATGGGAGAAATGGTTTAGATATCACCGATGCAACGGTCAATTATACCTTGGACGGCATCGAGAATACCATCCCGTATGATATTGGGAACCAGAATTACTCGGTTTTGATCAATACCACGTTGTTGGATTTCCAAACATACACGGTAACCATCGAGGCAAATAAAACAAATTACGAGACTCAAGTCACTTCAATAGTTATCGTTGTCTTGCAAAAACCCACTTTGCTTTCCTTGAACTCGCCTGGCATCACTCAATATGGAAATGATGTCAGTATCATCGCTACCTACGAGGATGCCATAACGGGTGATCCCATTGATATCGGTACCAGCTACGTTGATGCATTAGTGGATGGATATCCCGGTATCGTCCCAACGATAGGGGAGCTCTCGCCAGGTGTGTTTAACATCACTTTTGACACGTGGGATTTCAGCAGTCTTGGGGATTTCAACATCACCATCACGTGTGATTGGGTGCTCGGTATGCCATACTACGTGAATCAATCCCGGCAAACAACTTTAGAATTGCAAAACCGGTTAACCCAATTATACACGACAAACACGTTTGGTGAGAAGATTTGGGGCACGAATTTCACTGTGAATGCATTCTTCATCGACTTGGGTGATGGTTCGTCCATAGATAATTCTACAGGATTCTTGGACATCGCCGTATCCTGCCCGACGCGCCCTCAAGTGAATTCCAATACAGTTGGCATTACCTACAATACAACAGAGGATACCTGGAAATTGGAGTTTGATCCGGAATCATTCCAGAATCCCGGTGCTACCTACACGGTAAATGTCGATTTTAATTGGAGCGCAACCGGGGCACCATATTATATCAACCAGAGTGTCTCATTCAATGTCAGGATCACTGCTGCACCAACCCAACTCACGCTACTTCCAGGTGCGCAAACCCAAATTGCTGGGAATTACCATGAACTTACCTTCTTCTTCTCCAATGAAGCCACCGGCTCCGGGATCAATCTAACTGAAGATGGAGAGACCTTGCAACAAAACGTGAATGTCTCAACGACACATGCGGATTTCAATAGTTCCATATACAACCCCTCGTCGAATCTGACAACCAATGGAACGGATGGGTATTTCTTCGTGGCCATCAACATAACAGCATGGTCCGAGTCCAATATCCACGCCTTCAACATCTCGTTAGATGTGGATAACTACAACACGATCATCAATTATTCCTTCACGTTGATACTCGTTCCAAAATATACCATCTTGGAAACAGAAGCCATTACATCTGGTCACTTGGGTCAGGACATTAATATCACCCTGTTTTACCACCTGCAATCCACCCAGACAGCCATAGAGCCTGATTCAGTCCTAGTTTCCACGAATGAAACATCGGATTATTGGAATACATTCGATTTTGATTGGACGTATAACAGTGGATCTGAACGGATAGTGGTTACCATCCACACGGGATTATCGGGGGTTCGCATCAACTCGGAAGGTACGCACTCGTTCTTCATAAACGTATCCGCATCGACTTACGAATCCCAACGGGTAAGATCAATTATTTCCATAAACACGATCCCCACAAACATTACAACCGTGCTCGTGGATTCGGTTAACGTCACGGGGCCTTTACCGACTTCCAGTGCATACATTGGCGATTTAGTTGATGTTGCCGTGTATTTCAAGAATTTATTCAATGATTCGGCGGTTGATGATGGAACCATGACGATCACGCTTGGCGCATGGTCTGATTCGGTGACTTGGGATGGAACCAGCGAATATTACAACGTGACGCTGAACACTAATGATTTCGGTGTTGGTCCTGCCACCTTCACCATCGTGGCTACCAAGGGAAATTACACCCAAGCCAGTGTGCAATTGAAGCTGGATATCCTCTCGGTTTCAACGGATCTCGTGCATTTCCTTGAAGGCGTGAATAATAACTCGATTTCCGTGTATTATGGCCAGAATATCACCATTTCGGCGCTTTATAATGATACAAACAGTAATGTGAATATCACGTCTCCAAGTACTGCCTTAAGCCTCACCGGAGGGGCAACAATCATTGATGGGGCTAATTGGACCAATATCGGTGATTTCTGGGTTGCTGAAGTGAACACAACTGATATCGGGGGTCCAGGTACGTACTCGATGACACTCAGTGCGGGTCTAACGGATTACCAGACGGGTATTACCACCTTCCTTATATCCATCCGCCAGATTCCCACGGAATTACTGGCATACAACTTCAGTGGTGAGCTTCAAGACACGTATACCGCGTATTGGGGTGAGGAGGTGAATGTATCGGTGGCATACAATAATACCATCACCGGTTCACTCATCATGGGTGCGACCGTGGAACCAGGTTCAGGATACTCCTACGATCTGACCCTTGATGGAAGCTGGTACAATTTCTCATTCAATACATCCACCTTCGGCCAACCCAATGTTTACGTGATAACCATCTCTGGTAGTCTCCAAAATCACACGTCTAGCACGACCTACGTCACCATTACCGTACTAGCTATTCCGACGATATTGGAAGTGTATCAAGGAGGGGTGGTCAATACATCAGTCAACGAGTTCTATGGTGAGAATTTAACCCTCGATTTGGTGCTGTATGATACCTTGAATGCTGAAAACGTTTCCGGTGTAACTTTCTCATACGCGAATGGTTCAATGATTCCCGTGTCCGGTGGTCCCGAGCTTTACTCAATGGAGCGTAATACTTCCGGTCTTG
This sequence comes from Candidatus Bathyarchaeota archaeon, assembly GCA_014729935.1. GTDB lineage: Archaea > Asgardarchaeota > Lokiarchaeia > Sigyniarchaeales > Sigyniarchaeaceae > WJJB01. The sequence goes on from WJJB01000449.1 coordinate 3,349, forward strand.
GTGATATCGGTATCTATCAATTCACCATTACAGCAAGGAAGACGAATTATGCCACCGATTCAGAAGTGATCACCGTCAATATACTACCAATCCCGACTAGCATTTCGTTATACATCAACGGCACGGATAGAACTTCGTCACTACAGGAAACAATAGACTTCCAGTCTTCCGTGAATTTAACCGTGTATTTCAATGATACCTTTGGGGATCCAGTGTCAAACGCGAACTTATCATTCACATTTGACAATGGCACGGTGAATTTCTTCCAGATGAATGAAATCGGTGCAACGGGTAATTATAGCATAATACTGGACTCAGACGAGCTTGGATCTGGCCCGCAGTACGTATTCATGTTCTCCGCCGTGAAAAGTAACCATGAAACCGTATTTGCAAGGATTAACATCTTCCTCAATGCAATCCCAACTGCCTTGAATATCACGTATAACTCGACCATGATCGATAGGAGTGGCTCAGGCAACACGATCAGTGCGGTTTATACTGACACGGTCTCGCTAGCAGTTGATTACATCAGTTACTTGCAAGGTAACCTTCAATTGGATGATACTGCACCCGGGGTGAAAATCGCAGCATACATTAACGAGCAGGAGTTACTTGCAACGTGGTCTGCGGCGAACGGTTCATGGATTCTTGATATAGACACGTCAATTGGTGCATATGCCCTGAGTGCAGGATTAACACACCAAGTGCTTGTAATCGGTGAGGCAACTGGCTATCAAAGTGATAGTTTCAGTTTCCTCCTTGATATTGAATTGCTACCCACGAATCTAACCGTGAATATTAATAACACGTATTATGCAGATTTCTTGGATAGCCAAGTCTACTTGAAGGACCAGTTACTTATCAACGTATCATACGAGCGAATATATGGTGCCACGGTGCCCCTTGCAGGTGTTGGGGATGTCTGGGTGGAACTTTACTTCTTGAACGACACGAATGGCATGCCGGTCACGTACGAGATATTCCCCAATTTGATTACAGGAAATTTCTCCACGTTTTTCACGTTGGATCTCAATACATTCGAATCAGGGGTAAAGGATTTCTACATCTCTGCAACCCTTTCAAATCATGAGAGTAAAGAATTGAAATTCAGTCTGATCTTGGATAACGTGAATACGACAATGGCCGTTCTGGTCAACGGGAAAAACCAAACTACAATTGGGGACGAAACCATCCGGATTGGTAATACCATTAACTTCTCAGTAAATTACGCAGAAACAAGCACCTTGGCTAATCTCTCCGGGGCAACAGTTCGGGTCCGGTACGTGAATGATTTCAACGGCACGATCTCTACCCAGCTATTATCATTCAACGGCACCTCCTACCTTGGAACGCTCACGCTGGACACGAGCAGGTTCATCTCGCAATTGAAGATACTCACCTTCACGGCATCCCTCCCCAATTATGAAACCAGGACAAGAACCTTCACGGTTAACGTTGAAAAGATCAAGGTGGATACCTTGTTTAGCACGACGTCTAACGAAACGGCTACCACCTCCTTGCTCGTTGATCGGGGTGAAATTTTAACGTTCCGCATCAATTTACTCCAAGCGGGGGTCGAAAATTTCACTGACTTGGATAGTATCACGGTGACAGCCACGGCGGATTTCCTTGGATCTGAAGTGGTGACCCTGACACCCGAATTCAACTCTACGGGAAATTACACGGGATTCTTCGTGTCCAGGGGCATTCAATCTCCCAAGAATCCAAGGGATAGTGGGTATGACATCGTGATCAAGGTTGAGGTGAGCGATCCCGTGTTGCTTCAGCAATACGAGTTCGATACCTTCACCCAGGTAAAACTCTACGTTCGGGAAGATGAGGGTCCTCCCGCGTGGCTTTTCTATGTGATATTGGCAGCTTTGGTCGCTGTATCCGTGTACTTCATCTTGTACCAAATAAGGTTCAAGTACCCGCCAATCGTGCGTAAAATCCAAGATTTACGACGCGTGGTTTCCAGGGGAAAACCTGCAATCAAGATCAAGGCACCAAAAGTGAAATCACGGGAGGAGAATATCTACACCCACTTCTCGAAGCAGATCAATTCCTACAGCTTCTTGCAGACCCGAGATTCCCGACATGCCGTGAAATCTTCCGGATATGCTCCAACTTCCGATACCTCCATCGAGATGGAATTCGGCGTTCCAGCCATAGAACCGGAAGAGAAACAGGTAAGTCCAAAGACCTTGAAAGCGAAGAAAGTCAAAAAGGAAACTATTAGCAAGCCAGCGGTCAAGACAGAGTCAAAGGCTGAGGCAAAACCCCCATCAGCACCAGCGAAACCTGAAACCGGGTTACCTGTTCCTCAACCTGTTGGGAAGGTACCTAAACCCAAACTCGTGGTGAAGCGACCCCCGTTACCAAAGCCAAGTCCCGAAGGGCTCCCGAAGCCGTCTGTAAAGCCAATAAAAGAAATCAAGGCACCTGGTGCGAAACCTACGACACCTGAGAGCATGTACCAAAAGCTCGTTTTACTTGAACAAAAGCGCTACAAGGCAGAACGAAGCTTGCGGGACTTGAACGCGAAATATAACAAGGGAATTATCACCGATGACGAGTTCGCCAATTACAAGGAGAAGCTCACGGTAACCCTTGAAAAAATCAAGAACCAGATTTCGGACATCAGAAGGCGCTTGATCTCGGTCTAATCAAGGTTTTTTTTTCCTTGATCATTTTTTTTGTTTTTCCATTGATACCTTGGACCATCTCGTTGATGGATGGTGTGGATGCTGCTTCCGAGGTTATCCAAGAGAGAAAAAGGGAACATTACTTATCGAAATAGCCTAGCGCATTCAAAATGGAGAAAGTGGGAAAAATGCATAATTCAAGCGAGAAGCTTGGATTGCCACATCCTGAACCTATCCTTGAATTGTTGCTGCTGGGTGCCGTTCAACGTTCCAGGGATCTTGTTGAGTTCCCTCACCGCACGGGCTAGTTCAAACAGGGTTGAATTAAAACCGATCTTGTTGAAGATTTCCTTGCGGAATTTTTCCACGTTGTCTGCAAGTGAATTACCCGTTTGAATTTCGGTGAGCCGTTCGAGCTCCTTGACACCCTCCTTGATGAAGGTGTTCAGGTCATCAGGGGGGTTCATGAACAGGGGTGAGATGCCCGCACTAGACACGCTTTCCACCGTGGAAGCAGTTGTGGTTGGTTCGACCTTCGTGGCAGGTTCTTCCCTTTCAGGTGTTGTGGTTTCAGTCGCAGGACCAGTCTCCGCCGTGGAATCTTGGATTTCCGTGCGAGTCCGGATGATATCGGGGCTAACTTTTGCCTTAGCTCCGATTTTTGGCATGGAATAATATGTCTTATGCGTGGGCTTGAACACGAGATCTTCTTCGGTTGCTTGAACCTCCCGTCGCTCGATTCCATCGAACACTTCTTTTCTACCATTCCGCCAGCATTCCTCCAAGATGGGAGTGAATAGCCTGATGTCCTCTTCGAGTACCGTTCCAATACCCGCCACCTCCTTGCTTTTCGAAACAACTGCAACCACGCATTTTTCGAAATCCCGGTTGACACCCCAGATGGTTACTTCGCCCTTGTAATGCCTGTAGGAAATGTTTGGATGCTCGTCTAGGACGGATAGGATGGCAAGGTGCTTGTCGTTCCCGGGATCGATTGCACATGCGAGCCTGATATTCGTGGATTTCTTGGATTCTAGCAATGGGCGAATGTCAACATCGTCCAAGGTGGGCGCGATGATGAGTACGCGCATTTTTGCCTCCAATAATGATTCATTGATGGCAGAGATAACCGCCTCTGGTGAACGAACGAACCATACTTCCTTGAGGGAATACATGACTTCCGATTTGGCTCGTTCCCAGAAATCCATGATGGTCCTCTGGCTCTCCTCTACCCGGTCTTCCATGTTTCCAAGGATCTTCTCGAGTTCCTTGACAACCTCGCCCTTGAACACGTCCCTTATGGTGTTTAGGGCAACATCGATCTCGCCAGATAAAGCTTCTGCCCTCTTTTTTGATTCCTCTGCACTATCGCTGAAATCTTGGAGCACGTCCGAGAAGACCCTCTCAAATTCGTTGATGATGGTTTCCAGCATGCCTTCTAATTGCGTTGCCACCATGCCCATCTTGTTCTCTGCATCCTTGATGGTATCGTTGAAGGCATTGGAAGTTTTCTTGAAGGAGTCCTTCAGGGCATCCGACACGTTATCGATGGTTGCCTTCACGTTGTTGACGATGTTATTATTCGTTTGCTGGATCTTTTCCACTTGCTCCACCACGTCGATAAGCAAACCCTGGATGGTGCTGGAAAAGTTAGCAAGATTCACGCGAATAATTTGATTGAAATTCTGGTGGAAATTATCAATGAAACTTTGTTGAATTGCCACGACACTTTGCTCGATTTTTGAAAACGAGTCTTGTAGAGTCGCCTTAACTACTTGCTGGATCCGGGTGGTGGTTGGTCCAAGTCGCATCTTTCCCACAGCGTTTCCAACTCGCTTTATAACCTGATTTACCGTGTTATTGAGTTCCGAGAACTGGCTTACCAATCCTTGGAATTGCGTCGTGAGCTGTGCTTGGGCAGTGCCTGAAAGCTTTTGGAATCTCTCATCTAGTTCTTTTTCCACGTTATCCCGCTTTGACCGAATGTCATTAATGATTTCCTTGATACCTTCGAGGTTGGCATTATTTTGCGTCTTGAGCTGGTCAAAGAACTTCGTGTTGGCATGTAGCATCTTGTCTTGTTCTTCGATTTGTTTTGAAAGCCCGGTACCAAGTGTTGTAATGAAGCTTTGAAAGTCCTTGAGCTCATCAATTCCTTTCTTGCTAGATTGAGTGATTTCCGACTTGCGTTGATTAAATTCATCCATCTTGTTTGAAAATTCCGAAGAAGTTTTCAGGATGAAATCCTGGAAATCTCGTAACTTCCTGATACCCCCAGTTGATTGCTCGAAGTGGGCAAATCGCTCGTCCAAGGCACTCATGGTGGTTTCCTTGAGCTTTTGGACCTCATTTGCGAACATTTCTTGTTGCTTTACCAATGCCGCATATGGTGGTAATGCCTCCCAATAATCGGTGGCGCCCACGATCTTTCGGGCTAAACCCATCTTGACCAACTTGTTGGCAATATCCATCGCATTTGTTTTGGATTCATCTATCAACAGCATGATTTCTCCAGCATCTATTGGTCCACGGCCGCTTATCAGGAAGTACGTGGTGATTTCTTTTTCCGTGAGATTCAAGTTTGAGAGTACCTTGGCAGTTAAGTCCATGGACAGCGATTTTTCCTTGGACACGTCAAGCACGGGAACTGCTTGTTTCTTGATGACCTGCAGGGCAGAGTTGGTAACGATTTGCAGGCGATACATTGGACTGCCATACGCCTCTGATTCCCATGTTGCCGGGAATCCCTTCTTTGCGGCTGCCTCGTAGTCTGCCTTGTTTATCTTGAAGATAATTTCTTTCTTGGTTTCAGGGCAGATTTCTCTTATGATGTAGAAATCCCTATCCCTGAAAAGCACGTCTGCTGAACTCATTGTCTTGTCATTCCCTCAGTAGTAATTATGTCTATTGTTTTATTATCCGTCAAGATTATAAATAATATCCATCAACATGAATACCAGCAAGGACTTCCATCGTCCCAAGCAAGCATTGCATAGTGTCGTGTTTTGGTGGAATTCCCACTCATCAACTACCCGCCCTTACACTAAAGGACGTGGCTTTCTGGCGGAAATGGGTGATATGTTCAAGAATGATGAGTGCTTTGCTTTCCAATAATAGACGATAAAAAGTTGACACGATATGGAATACCCGGATGAGAGGCGAGTTGGCGTGGTCGTGTATTTTCATCCATTCGAAGAGGGTGCTTCTGGTGCAAGGGATAGTTTAACTCGCATCGTGAAGTTTGCCAAGGCACTCCCATGCCAGCTCCTTCCATGGGATGTTCCCGTTTCAACACTTGAAGGTGCAAGGAAAGCAGCTCGATTCTTTTCAAGAAATGAAGTTGATTATATTATCTTGCATCTTGTTACCTGGTGTGATGATAATCTGCTCCTGGAACATGTTTCATGGTGCAACGCTCCAATCATCACCATGGCTGAGAAAGGCGTGAATACTGGGTCGCTTTGCGGCTGCCAGCAATTTAACATGGTTCTCAAGGAAGTCGGATTTCCAACAGCATTCTTGCTTGGTAATGATGATCAATCCCTGGCAGCGATCATGAAGGTCTTGGATGGTTCAATTCACTTGGGTTCCCCGTTATCTCCCAGGGCCCCGGGAATAACAAATGGAAGACTCAGGAAGGTTTTGGAAGATCTATCACGATTACGGATAGGTTTGCTCGGTTCCAGGACGCAGGGCATGATGGAAGTGGCTTTCAGCGAGTTTGACATCTTGGAAACCTTCGGGGTTATTATCAACGCCATTCCGGTCGATATTGTGAAAGATCGTGCAGCTGCAGTGGAAGATGGCAAGGTAGAAGCAATACAAGATCAATTTATGGATGCATTCAAGAACCCGGTTGTTGAATCAATCAAGGAAAGCATGGAAGATGCGGCTCGAATACATGCGGTGCTATCACGCTTGATTTACGAGAAGTCGCTTGGCGCTCTCACGGTTGAGTGTTATCCAAGATTCATGGGAAAAGCTTGCCTGTCATTTTCCCTGCTATCACAATCAGGGATAACTTGCACGTGCGAGGGGGACGTAAATGCGACCATTCTTGGTTGGTTAATCCAGCGATTAAGCGGTTCCCCAGTAAACCACGTTGATCTCTTGGATGTAGATTTCGCAAGCCAAACCATGACGGGTGGCCATTGCGGTGCTTGCGCGATCGGACTCGCAAGCGATGAAACTCCTGTGAAGATTGCTCCAGTTCGCCTTGCAGGTCACGGGGCCTGTATCCTTTTTCCAACGCGCCCCGGTTCGGTCACCATCGCAAACCTTGTTGGGAGGAAGGGCACATACAGAGCATTCATCATGAAAGGAAAGGCGCTTCCAACCAAGATGGTATTTCCTGGCAATCCAACCACCATCAAGTTACCCGTGACCATTCAGGAATTCCTAGACATCGTTGGCTCACACGGCTTCGGACATCACTGGATCGTGGGATACGGTGACGGGTATTGCAAGGATCTCGCTAGATTGCTCGAAGGATTGGGTATCAAAGTTCTGGCAAGAATCCATGAAAGCTTTTAACCTCTGGCAAACTTTGCTTAACTAAGACAGATATTGTTTCCACCTTATCAAATTACCCCGTCGAATGGTTGATTAAATGGGAGCACCCCCGAACGAATTCAGTTTCATCCTCGTAGACACATCGAATTCAATGCTAGATCGGTCCATCAAGGACGATACAGGAGATGATGATGGGAAGAAGAAACGCAGGAGGAAGAAGGAAAAGGAAATCGAATTCATCAGCCGTTTCAAGGCAGCTATCGATGCAAGCAAGATTATCTTGCAAACCAAGAAAGGAATGGTGGAAACCGACCAATTTGGTCTCATCATTTACAATGATGAAGGAGCAACGTTGGTCCATGAACTGACCAATGATCATGATGCCCTGCTCGAGAAGCTCTCGGGACTCGAAATGACACCAGGAGAGAACGGGGGGAAAAAAAGTCTTAACGGCGCGTTATCCTTGGTCATCCAAGAATTCGCGAAGCAGCTCAAGTTCATCGGGAATCTCATGCTTCGCGTGCTCATATTAACGTGTGAGTTGACAGTTTTTGATAAAGACGTTAAGCGCCTGACCGAGATAGCCCGAGATATCGGCGTCTACGTTGATATTCTTTTCCTTGGAAAGTATTATGGAGACTCGGACGCAGATGAAGATATGGATGCTGCTGGGTTTTTCATTGATGAGGAGGAAACTGATACGGAATCGCTCCAGTTGGATTTTGCTTTAAAGGAACCCTCTCCCGTGGTCAACGAGAATATTTCCGACTTGGAACGGGATGGACTTGCCTTGCCGGGAATCGAACCCACGTCACCACCCGGGAAAACCACGGGGCCCACGTCTGCCACGCCTTCCTCATCACCCAGGAAGCACAAGCATTTCAATGATATCAGGGAAATCTCGCAGCTCACCGATGGATTGTTCCTTGATGGCAAGGAAACCATGACGGTCATTCTCAAGCACGCGCGCAAGCTTGGTGACATCAAGGACTTGGAAGAGGGCTTGGGCGCTTTCGAGAGTGCGCCGGTTCGAAAGAAAAAGCTTATCTCGGCAATCGCGGAAGAGCTCGTTCCCTTGGGCATTGCAGAAATACAGGAGCAATTGGAGGGAAAATCCGACTTGAAATGCAACATTTGTTTCCAGAGCAAGTCACCAAATGGCGCGCCTTTCTACGCCACTGGTCGCAGGTGTTCTTATTGCCAGAGAACGATGCACTTGGAATGCGCCGCCAAGTGGGCAGAACAAGATCAGGGATCCGAGGAACCATGGATTTTTCGCTGCCCGTTTTGCTTTCACTTGCTTAAAGTCGATCCCAGCGTAACCAAGCTCATGGACTTGCAAACCATACGCCAAAACGTTGCAAGATTGGAATCAGGAAAGGAACGAAAGGCAAAAACGACAACCGCATCCAAGCTTAGTCCCGATCAAATCATGAACATCTTTGAACCATGCGAGCTATGCGGGGTGATATTCGAAGCTGATGAGGTGGTGTATCAATGCCATAATTGCCAAGCAGCATACCACCAGAAATGCTTCAATCAAGTCCTAGACCAGAACGAACGTCATTGCCGTCGATGCGGGTACGAATTCTCTTCATGGTGATTATTTTATCGTCCACCCCCAAGCTCTTGTCCAAATTGACAAGTTTTCCCTAATGTTATTTCCATCCCCACGTTTCAACACGGTTAAAAGACTTAAACAATCCCGCGTTACTCTTCCGTGTATCTTTGCTAACCCTATCACGGACATCTATGAATGATCTCCCGATGCCGACAACTGAGGAAAAAATTGCTGAATTGGAGGAACGTCTTGCCAAGACAAAACCAAATAAGGCAACGATGAAGTCCATCGTGACCATCAAGGCAAGTATTGCAAAGCTACGCCGTGAACTCGTCAAGAACTTGAGTTCAAAGGGTGGTGGAGGGATTGGATTCGGCGTGAAGAGATCCGGGCATGCGCAGGTTGCCTTGCTTGGATTTCCCTCGGTGGGTAAGAGCACGTTGCTCAATGAACTCACTGGTGGTAGGACGGATTCGAAAGTGGGTGCATATGACTTTACCACGCTTAATTGCATCCCTGGCATGATGACCGTGAAAAAAGTTGACATTCAACTTCTCGATTTGCCAGGTATCATCATCGGGGCATCCCAAGGCAGGGGAAGGGGACGTGAAATTCTTTCCGCGTTACGCGCCGTCGATTTAATTGTCATTATCATCTCGTTTGCACATGATGGAACCTTGAATCTAAAACGCTACGATATCATCAAGAAGGAACTATACAAC
>WJJB01000450.1 GCA_014729935.1 Candidatus Bathyarchaeota archaeon
ATGGAGGAAATGAAAAAACAGGTGGGGTCGACCACGGCATTATTCGGATTGGTCACTGGACCGTTAACACTTGCATCCCATTTGAGGGGAACGCGATTCTTCATGGACATGATCAAGAACAAGGATTACTCCAAGGCGTTGATATCATACACGACTAAAGTTGCAAAAATCATGTCGGGCATGTACATTGATGCGGGGATGGATGTAGTGGCAATCGTTGATCCCGTAATATCCCAAATATCTCCCCGCATGTTCTATGAGTTGCTAGGTGCCAGTTTCTCGCAATTATTTGCACGAATCCGCGACCAAGGAAGATTTTCCTCATTTTTCGTGTGTGGGGATGCCACGAAGAATATACAGCCAATGTGCAATACCAAGCCAGGTTCCATTTTCGTGGATGAGAACGTTAACATGCATGCTGCCAAGAAGATAACTGGTGCCAGTGGCATCATTCTTGGGGGTAACATCCCCCTTACTAGCGTCATGTTATATGGCACGCAACAAGATAACATGAAATACGTGATAGATCTCATCGATGAAATTGGACGAAAGCACTTGATCATTGCCCCTGGCTGCGACATGCCATATGACATCCCACCTGCTAATGTTGTAGGGGTCATTCAGGCATTGGCTGAGCCAAGAAAGGTGAGGAAAATGCTGGAAGATTATCGTGTGGAGGAGATGGATATTGATGTTTCACTTCCCGATTATTCCAAACTCGATCATCTACTGATTGAAGTTTTCACCATAGATTCTGCCACTTGCCCAGCGTGTGGTTACATGAAATCAACAGCCATGACAGCTACTGGAGAGTTTGGGCATGCCGTGAGGATTATTGAACGAAAGTGGACGGACAGGGAAAATATAGCCATTGCCAAGAAACTGGGCATCAAACATCTACCATGCATGCTTTTCAATGGAAGGATACAATATTCGTCGCTCATTCCAAGCAAGGACGAATTCTTCAAGGATATACATGAATTTCTATCGCGCATGGATGAAAAAGGTGAATGATTCAGTGGTATCTTGCATTGCAAGAGGGAGCGCCTGCATCCACAGAGAATTCCACTCTCATATGCCCGGCATTTTCGAATGTTAGATCGAACGAGGATATGGAACCAAGGGAAGATTCCACCGTCCAAAGATTCCATGGTAAACCCTTGGAAGGGACTAGCAGCCACGCGCATATCATACTTGCATGAATTTTTGTTGTATACTCGATACATGTCGATGGTTGTTTCAAGCCATACTCCCTAGAGTACCATCCTTGTGGAAGTGGATCTTCCGACCCTGTTTTCGATCGAACAGCCCAATTCACGTTCCCCAATGGATGAATGAGAATGTTTGGTTGATCCTTATCCATGGTGGCGCAATCCAAGCTGGAAACTTCCACCGAGCATGATGGATGGAAATGCCAAGGTATCGTTACATGGTGCTGTGTTGGGGTGAGGAATCTATCAACGATGATCCAATAGCTGGGTAATTGCTTGGATTTGTTGAAAAACACGGCCCGGGAATGATTGATATCATTCTTGGCATTGAAGCTTGATCCGACCCACTTTCCCATGATTTCATCATTAACAACACGTTCCCAAATTCCATCGAAATCGGGAACTGCCATGATCATCTCCCAATTGATGCCGTATCCTGCAGTGTAACTTCCGACCGCGTAATCACGTGAATCATCCGTGCTGAATTGGTTCGCTAGTGAGCAAGAGGACTCCTGCTCATATGGAACTTGGCCGAAACCATCGATCAAGGCTGTATTGTGTGCACGGGTTGCCTTGAAGTAGAAATTCCGCCACAGTCCTGGCTTGTACGTGTATCTTCCCGAATCCACGAGAACCTGCCTGCCGAAGGCTGATATGCTAATATGCAACTTATCCCGATGCTGATGCCCTGTGCCGAAGGGTCCGAAATCGAAAAATGCCCAATTTGCATCTTTCCCCCAGGAATCTCTCATGATCAATTGACCTGCACGTGGAAAACCTATGGAGGTAATTTGCGCGCCCATGGCATCCCGTGGATATTTTCCTTCCAACCCGTTGGTAGCCATCCACTTCCAAGACGGGAAGCCATGCTGATCACTTTTTTGAAGAAGGAATTGCCTGAAATCATCAAGATCGGAATCATTGTTCAACAGGGAAGTCCCGTCAGGTCGCATTGTGTAGCTCAAGTACGCCCACATCCTCATTAAACCAGCCTGAAATTCCGTGGAGAATGACCTGTGAAGGTATTGGCTGGCCACGAAGGCATCGTCGAAATGCAGCGTCGAAACATAATGATAATGCTGGGTAAGCTCCTTTTGAACCCCTTCAGGATAGACTTGTTTTTGAAGCAATTCCCGGTCAAGGCGTGGGATGGCATACTCCACCCATTCACTGGATTTCTTGATTTCAGGGAAAAACGCCGCTACCTTAAGCAATGCAACAAGCTCCATTACTAGAATATTTCCCGAAGGAACATGATTCTGCTTGATATACTTTCCATGTTCAACAAAGCTATCAAGCATGAGCACTCTCGTCGCAGGCGAGAACTCTGGAGATTCTTGGAACAAGTAAAATAACTCCACCCATGTGGAAACCCGCAGGGCTGCTTCCAAGGCTCGCCACGGTGGGGAATCTCGTTTTTTGCTGGGACACGGATTGTGCAGGATCCATTCTTGAATGATCTCGTTGAATTTCCTTGCGTGTTGGGAATTACCCGAGGTCCTGTATGCATGGTACAAGGCACGAAGGAAATAATGACGGTTGAGTGCCCAAGCCCACTCGCGGTCATTCTCCGGCCCCAGGTAATGCCAATCCAGATTCCCATCTTCCTGTCTTTTCACCACGCCGGTAACGTTATAAAAACAGAATGTATCTTTGTGAATATCCGCCGAGGTAGTATCATCCCCCGATAGTTGCATCCGTTTTTGAAAATAATCGAGAATAGCAGGAGATTTTTGCTGAAGGTATCCCAAGAAAGCCTTGGCGAAGGAAGAGACCCCAAACAGCGCAAGTATCTTCCCACAGACGTTAAATTGCTCGCAGGAGTACTCCTTGAAAAGCGCATTCAATTTTCCAGGATATTTCCGTACCAAGTCATCAATGGAGGTAAACATGCATCAACCAACTCAACCAAGTGCCTATAAGTCTTTGATGGAGATATAGATGGTGCATTTACATATCTCCTAAAATCCATGTTACCATCCTTGAGGAAAATATATAATGCAATCCCTCACGGTGAATCGCTAGTGGTATGAATGAATTATGAAAACGTGGAAAGCATCCCTGACTGGGAAAATCCAGAAATTATTGGTTTAAACAAGGAACCAGCACACTGCACTCTCGTACCGTTCCAGACAATTGAGCAGGCTATTGCACCATGGGAGCCAACCGATCACGAGCGAAATTACCAAACACCATTTTACAAGACGCTCGATGGAATATGGAAATTCCACTGGACAAAGCGATCCAGTGACCGTCCCGTGGATTTTCACGATCCTGGCTATAACGTGAGTGGATGGGACAACATTCCCGTCCCCAGCAATTGGCAAAGGCACGGCCACGGCATTCCTATTTACACGAATGTGAAATACCCGTATAGCTTGAGCACTAACAAGGAAGAAATCCCAAGAATCGACCGGGAATATAATCCGGTGGGATCCTACAGGCGCGAGTTCACGGTACCCGTGAATTGGCTCGATGGCACCAAGCAAGTATTCGTTCATTTCGATGGCGTTAAATCTGCCTTTTACCTTTGGATAAATGGTTCCAAAGTGGGATACAGTCAAGGAAGCATGACTCCCGCGGAATTCAACATCACGCCATACTTGATCGAGGGCAAGAACGTGATTGCCGTTGAAGTTTACCGCTGGTCCGATGGTTCTTACTTGGAAGATCAAGACATGTGGCGTCTTTCTGGAATTTACCGGGAAGTGTATCTCTTCGCAACACCACACATTCATGTTAGAGATTTTTTCATTAGGACTCGATTTGACAAGCAATACAAGAACGCTGGGTGCCTCCTATCGGCACGAATCAAGAATTATGGGAAGGAAAATGCACAGGGATACAACTTGGAAGTTCAGCTGCTAGATCCAGCAGGGAAAGAAGTTGCCAGGGGGATGAAAGATATCCCTTCCATCAAGCCGGCTGATGAGCAGCCAATAAGCTTGATCATGGATGTAAATGACCCGAAAAAATGGAATGCCGAGGAACCGTTCTTATACCGTGCAGTTCTCGTGTTACGTGATGCTACCAAGAAAATGGTAGAAGTGGAAACGGTCAAGTTTGGTTTCCGGCAAGTGGAAATCAAGAACTCACAGCTATTGCTTAACGGGGTGCCTTTGTATTTCAAGGGTACAAATAGGCACGAACACGATCCTGAAAAGGGGAGAGCTTGTCCACGGTGGCGCATGATTGAAGATATCAAGTTGATGAAGCAACATAACATCAATGCCGTCCGCACGAGCCATTATCCTGATCATCCATTCTGGTACGATTTATGTGATCAATACGGGATTTACCTGGTTGATGAGGCAAACGTTGAATCCCATGAACTGCGGAATTTTCTGCCGGGGGATGATCCTATCTGGGAGGCAGCATGCGTGGACAGGATGATAAGCATGGTTGAGCGGGATAAGAACCATCCATCAGTTATCGTGTGGTCATTGGGAAACGAAGCAGGTTTTGGTGAAAATTTCATCAAGATGTATCACGCCGCAAAAAACATTGATTTGGAGCGTCCAATTCATTACGAGCAAGATTATGCCCTCGAGATCACTGATATCGTATCCCGCATGTATGCCCCGGTGCAAACCATGGAGAAATTCGGGCAACGACTGGATGTTACCCCCCTCAAGTCAAGCAGGTACCAGGACCGACCTGTTATATTATGCGAGTACGAGCACGCGATGGGAAACAGTTGTGGAAGTTTCATGGATTACATAACGGTGTTTGAAAAGTATCCACACTTGCAAGGAGGTTTCATCTGGGATTGGGTTGATCAGGGATTGCGAGAGATCGATGATTACGGGCACGAGTATTGGACTTACGGTGGTGATTATGGTGACGAACCCAATGACAAGGCATTTTGCTGCAATGGCTTGGTATTACCCGACCGTGAACCGAACCCCCACCTGATGGAAATCAAGAAGGGATATCAACCCATGAAGATCCAAGCGTTGGATTTAGTAGCGGGAACTTTTTCGATAGAAAATGGGTACCAGTTTCAAGATCTTGCATCGTTCAAGTTGGAATGGATCATCACTGCAGATGGGAAACCCATTGATTCCGGGATGGACGGCAAGTTACATGCCAACCCCGGTCAATTGCAAACCATCACCATTCAATATAACAAGAATTGGTTCAAGCATGAAGCGAACATGAATCCTGGCGAGGAATATCACGTGTTGCTTTCAATTTCAACGAAGGAGGATTGTTCTTGGGTTGAAAAGGGACACGTGGTGGCGTGGGAGCAATTCACTTTACCATTCAAATCACCTATCCCTTCCACAATCCCTTTAGATACTTTACCATCCTTGGATCTGGATGAGTCACGTGATGAAATCATCATAAAGGGTGAATCTTTCCAGCTAAAATTTTCCAAGAAAAATGGAACCATATCATCCTATGTAGTTAATGGCGAAACAATCTTGGCGGATCCACCCACCATTAATTTCTGGCGTGCTCTCACTGAAAATGACAAGGCTGGGCGGATGGACTTCTGGTTTGGATATGCTGCCCCTCAATTCCAAGATGAATGCAAGGGGTCGCGTAGTGTTACGATGGATAAAACGCATCCTGCCATGGTTAAAATTATCGTGAAGGAAGAAAGGGTTTTAAGTGATGACGACGAGGAGATGGATACATGCACGATCTCCTATCTCGTGGCTGGTGATGGAATTATCACCATTCGACATCAGTTCGAGATAAAAGCCATCTTTCCCAGGCTTGGCATGCAGATGTCGATCCCTGCCCGGTATGACAGCATTTCGTGGTTCGGTAATGGCCCCCATGAGAACTATTGGGATAGAAAGCACGGGGCCATGGTGGGATTGTACACCATGAACGTGGAAGAATTCATCCATGATTACGTCGTGCCCCAGGAGAACGGCAATAGGACCGATGTTCGCTGGATCGCTTTCCAGGATTCACGGGGATCTGGGATTATCGTTACCGGGGACCAGCACGTGGAAGCAAGCGCGTGGCCATACACGCAAGAAATGCTGTCTAAAGCCCTTCATGTGAATGAACTCTACCCACGGTCGGATACTATCACGGTCAACATCGACCACAAGCAAATGGGTGTAGGTGGGGGTGGTTGCGGCGCACTCCCTCCTGAAGAATTCATGCCAGGGCCTGGGG
>WJJB01000451.1 GCA_014729935.1 Candidatus Bathyarchaeota archaeon
AAAGCTCCCATTCACACCCCCAACCACGGACCGGTTCCAGATTGATGGTGCGCTGGACCATTGCACTTTTTTCACGATGGGGTGATCTTGCTGGCCGGTCGTGTAATTGATCCCGATGTTGTCGTGATTCTGGCTCGAGGTGATCTCCATACCGATTCCTTGAAAGAGATTTTCCTCGCCTATGGAATCAGGGCCAAACATGAATAGAATGTTACCGCCAGCTTCCATGAATTCGCTCAGGTTGCCAGCCTCAGCTGGTGACAAGTGATAATTGCACACGACTACAACATCCGTTTCATTAGTTGCCAAGATGCTAGAATTGAATGGAATATTTGTTTGAAGGTGGAACTGGTTATCTAGTGAAAGGGCTTTTTCAACCCTGGAATCTTGGCTTCTAGTCAGGAGCAATATGTTTCTTTGGGTATCTTGGACTGGATGGATGCATCCATCTTTTCTTTCTGGGGGAGAAGATGATGGCCACATGAATGCATTGCACAAGAGGGAAATCGGTAAGATTCCTGCAAGAACACCGATGACCATGCATGAAAGCCGACGGGATTCCTTTGAATGTTTTTTCATGAGTGCTAGTTCCCCTTGCACGTTAAATAGATTTTTTTAGCAGGTATAGGAGTGATTCAAGGTAACAATCGATAAGTATGACAAGAGACTCTACCCCTCATGAACCAATCTGATCACCATGCAAGACAGGTTAGATTACAAGAAATCATAGATGGATTGAAAGAAAAGGAAAAAGTGCAAGTCCTATTCATTTGTGCAGGAAATATTTGCCGTTCTCCATACGCAGAGATGTATTTCGAGCAAATTATTGCAGGCACTGGTTCT
This sequence comes from Candidatus Bathyarchaeota archaeon, assembly GCA_014729935.1. GTDB lineage: Archaea > Asgardarchaeota > Lokiarchaeia > Sigyniarchaeales > Sigyniarchaeaceae > WJJB01. Next base: position 844 of record WJJB01000451.1, read on the forward strand.
TGCCTCAATGACAAGATCCACGTTGCAAGTGGCGGGTTCATCACTAACAAGGAAATCCATCCATTCACGAAGCGCGCATTGCTGGAACGCGGTGTTGCAACAGCTCGTATAGATCAGTTCCACCCACGTCGCCTGAAAAAAGAAAACAAGATATTCCTAATAGAAGCGGATATCATCATCGCACCTAAAAAAACACACCTCGATATACTCCTCAATAAGAAATACCGCCATAAGGCATTTCTCTTCTCCGAGCTGCTTGATGACGGGTTCAAGGATATAGAGGATCCAGCCCTCATCAAGGAGTATTCCGAATACAAGAAAGTGCTCGAGATGATGGACCCTTACTTGGAGGATTTTGCCAAAAAGCTCGCGAAGGAGATATGCTGAGGTTAATAAGCAATGAGCAACTACCGGAACTCGCGCACCTCTCCCTATAATGTAGAAGCGTGAAACCATCATGGTTAAGGTGAAAATTCCCGAGAAACTAGCACCTGAATGCAGGGAATGCAAGGAAGCGGTAATCACTGAATGGGAAGCCAAGGAACTTTCAATCGAGGGAAAAGATGAAGTCACGGTTCCTTTTAGAATACATGTGGATCAGTACGACTTGGATTCCACAAAATTCAAGTTGATCGATTATAAATCCATTGCAATAGAATCCCGGTGCCCGAGTTGCAGGGAAATCATCAAAGCAAACCTACTATTTGATGATGAAGGCCGATCATTCGGTATATTTACTGAAAGAATCCAAGACCGGTACTTGTTTCAGCATTCTCCCGGTATTACGGACAAGGAAGCTTACATGAAGCGCTTACTGGAATTGGATTATATTGATTAGAATGAATCACGCGAGCCTATTTTCTTCCTTGGATCAGTGGCAGGATATCCTGTTTAATCTTAAACGATATTTCCTGAACATATAATTCCTGGGCTTCCAAGAATTTGTAACTCGTTCTACGGGTCTTGATTTCCTTGCAGTCTGTTGGATCGACGAATAGTTTTGGAATGGGTTCATTAGCGGCCGTGATATTCAAGGACTCAAGCAAGTCCTTTGGAATTTCCTCAGGTAATTCATCAAGAACACCCAGCAATTCCGCGAATAACATGGTCCACGAGCGTGGAACCACGGATAGATTATATCCTCCACCACCAATGGCAACGAGCTTCCCATGGCAATATTTATTGGATAGATCGTTTATCCTTTGGAATATACCCTTATGACCCCTAGTGGTAAGTCCCAAGTTCGTTAACGGATCCAAGCAATGGGTATCGACACCATTCTGCGAGACAATCAAGTCCGGGGAGAATGCCTTGACCAGGTCAGGCAGGAGTTCATCAAGGATATCCAAATAGGTATCATCAAACGTGAAAGGGGGTAATGGCACGTTGATCGAGTATCCTTCCCCCGCATCGACACCGATCTCATCTGGAAAACCCGTGCCAGGAAATAAGTATTTACCAGACTCATGAATGGAAACCGTGAGTACATTTGGGTTATCGTAAAAAGCAGCTTGCACGCCATCACCATGATGGGCATCCACATCGATGTACATCACGCGAAGATCGTCATTATCATGCTTTTCAAGCAGTGACAAGATCCCGATGGCAGGATCGTTGTATATGCAAAACCCAGAAGCTTGTCCCGCCATGGCATGGTGCAATCCCCCGGCAGCATTGAATGCCTTGGTAATCCCGTTATCTTCAAACACCGTGTTAATTGCCACCATGGTTCCTCCAACGACAATGGCGCTTCCCTCGTGCATGAATGGAAAGATTGGATTATCCCCTGGTCCCAAATTATATTTCAACCCTTCAACGATCGTTTTATCGGATATTTTCTGTTGTTGTTGTTGCTCCCGGGTAACTTTCTTGATGAACTCGATGTAATCCTTGTCGTGCAGGATGCCAATCTGGTCATCTTTTGCCATCACGGGCTCCGCTACCACGCAATTCTCGCGCTCGTGGAGTCCCAATCCCTTGATCAATTCCCAAGTGAGTAGCACCCTTTCGGGCTTAAGGGGATGGAATTTTCCGAAATTGTATTTCTTGAATTTGTCGCTCATTATCAAGGCGGTTTTTCCCATGTTGTTTCACCCGTCGTGGCATGCTTGCACGATGCTCGATAAAAATATATCGGCATATTACATTAATAATAAAGAGCGTGCGTGTTAAGAATCATGGTGTTGGCGCATTCTTGCACACCGCGACTGAAAATATGCAACAAGGTGCAATCTCATGGCAAAGCTCGTTGGATTTAAATCAATGCTAAACAGGTTAGCGCGTGATACCCAGTTTAGCATGTTCGATGATAAATTCAAGAACGGGTTGATTGCCGAATACGAGAGAAAATACAAGAATTATCCCCGGTTCAAGAATTTGCTTTCAAGGCGATGGAAAGGATATACTCCGAATCAAGTCGCCAAATTCATCTTGGATAACCATGAGGATATCTTCCGTGATTGGTTTGGTAAGATGTTCTATTTCAACCTTAGACGGTTGGAAATCGTGGATCCAAACACGCGGTCCGATGTGGATTTCAACGCGAAGTTTCATTACCTTTACAATGAAGAAGAAATTACTTTTATCAAGGATCTCATCAAGAAATACGAACTTAAGTACGCCAAGCCACTCATCGTCATGAATCAATTGATCGTTACAGGCCTACGGCTGCTTGCACCCCACATTGAAACCCTGTTCCAACGACCGTACGATTTCCAAGCAGAGGAAATTTCGGATGAGGAAACCGAGCAGGGAACATTGGTGAAGGTATTCTTCAGTTCCAGGGAAGCATGAAAGATTTCGTGCATCTCCTGCTCCACTGATCCTTCAAGAATCTTGATCCCCGAGGAATTTCATGATGGCTTTCTGCACGTGCATTCGGTTTTCGGCTTGATCGTATACGACCGATTTCTCTCCATCCATGACTTCATCGGTGACCACGATATTTCTTCTTACTGGCAAGCAATGCATGAATATTGCTTCCTTTCCAGTCGCATCCATTTTCCGTTCATCCAGCATCCAGTTATTTGCCGGTGTTCGGTATTGAATGCGCAATTTCTTTTCAGGCCTTGGATCTCCATAGAAGTTCTTTGAACCCCATGATTTGACATATACCACGTCAGCACCTTCGCATGCCTCTAACATGTTTGAAGAAATTTCGAATGTTCCCCCGGATATCTTGGCATTTTTCTCGGCAAGCTCCATGATTCCATCGTCCAGGTCGAAATTTGCATCTGGCCTGGTGAAGGTAACATCCATGCCAAGCCGAGTGGAGATTAGCAATATGGAATCGGGAACTGCCATTGGCAGGGGTTTCGGATGATAAGCCCAGGTGATGGCAATTTTTCTTCCTTGAAAGCGTTTCAACCGTTCTTTAATGGTGAATGCATCAGTCAATCCTTGGCACGGATGGAATAAATCGTCCTCCATGTTGATCACTGGCACTGATGAATACTTCGCAAACGCGCGAAGCTGCGTGTTGCATTTCATCCATTCCCAGTTCACGATGTTGGGGAACATCCGGATCGCGATGAGATCATGGTACCTTGAAAGGACTGAAGCTGTATCCTTGACACTCTCCGAGCCCTGGCCAAGCCATGATGTTTTTGCATCGATAAATACCCCATGTCCTCCCATTTGATTGATGCCAACCTCGAAGGAATTCCTGGTTCGCAATGAGGGATTGAAAAAATACATGCATAAAGATTTCCTTTTTAGTGCATCATGGTATCGACCCGGGCGCTCCTTGATATCTCTCCCAAGTTTTAAGACATGCTTGATTATTTCCGTGCTCCATTCTTGGGTGGAGATCAGGTTGCTCTCATCAATCTTGTATTCCATGGTCACCATTCCCTGTTGATTGGTAGGTGGTGTACGTAAGGATTCCTTGCCTATAATAGTATCACGTGCTGGGAGCTGGGATCTCCACCTTCCCGTCCATTGTGAGATGCGCTCGAAGATACCCTCCAAGACCTTTCCTGCTTCCGTGAGTGATTATTCAACGGAGGCGATTGAACTAACACGCCCTAAACTAAAGGGCGTGGCTTTCTGGCGGAAAACGGGTAAAAATGTGAAGATAGTTGGGATCCAGTTTCCCCCGATACTGTCTAAAGGGGCGGGTTTTCTTTCGCAAAATGGATAAATTCCTTGACGGTGGGCTTAAAAGCCAATTTTTCCCTTCATGGCCGATCCCATCGGTTTCCTGAGTATCGTGACTGAATTGGTTACCTTCCTTCTCATTTCATGAGATTGCTTCGGAAATCCAAACATCCTAAAAAGGAGAGCTAGATTCAATATCGTGTATCAAGAATTCATCTTTACCCGTGGAATCTATCTAAAACTTCCTTGACCTTCCTTCAATCCTTGAAAAGTAACGGGGTATACTAAATGGCAAATAAAAAGAAGCAAACTGCGCTCATTGGGTGCGGGTGGTTTGGTAGAGCCCATGCCCGTAATTTGGATAATCTATCTAATCTAATTGCTGCATGTGACGTGAATGAAGAGGTTGCAAACTCGGTAGCGAGCACCTATAATGCGCGAGCATATACGGATTATCAAAAAATGCTTGATGAGGAAGAAATTGATGCCGTGAACGTGGTTACACCTCCCAAGTACATCCCGAAAATAGCACTTGAATGTGCCAAGAAAGGAGTAGATGTCTTGATGGAAAAGCCATGTGCATTAAAGCTTTCAGAATTGGATTCACTCCGGGATTACGAGGATTCCGTGAGATTCATGCCTGGATTCTTGGAACTTTTCAATCCCGTGGTGGACGAGTTGAAAGAACAAGTCGGGAGTATCGGGGAGATCATGGCAATTAACTCTTCGAGAATTGGTCTTTATCCCAAGAGAAATTGGGGAATTGGGGTCATGATGGACTTGGGGGTTCATGATGTTTACCTGCACAGGGAACTAGCAAGGCTCATCTACAATGACACAACGGTTGTTGAGGTCTCGAGCATGCTCAGGTACATGTCTTCTGAAGAGAAATATGAGGACGCCATTTTCGTGTTACTGAAATTCCACAAGATGGTCACTTGCATAACCGCAAACTGGATCACGCCCTCCAAGGCGAGATGGTTAACGTTAGCTGGTAGTGATGCATCGATTGAGGTAGATTTCATAACCGGCACCATCAAGAGAATTTGGGGGGAGAATCTGAAAGGTGATTATCCCCGTTCAGTGGAGAAGCTGATCATTCCCCTTAGGAGAGAGGAACCCCTGAAGCGGGAAATCTCATCCTTCCTGTATGACAAGACCCCTCCTTTAGACCTTCAGGATGCTCACGAGGTACTTAAGACTACGTTAAAGGCATTACACCAGATTTGATTTAAAACGTGATATCGATACACTACAATTCCAAAAACGAGTGCATGCAGATATGAAAGAAGACATGGACGACGAGCTTGAGGCGCTCAGGAGAAAAAAAATGAAAGAGATGCTTGCCAGGCACCAAAAGATGCAGGCAGAGAAGGAATACAAGGAGAATTCCAAAATCATGATGCAACAAAACATCAGGAACGCCCTTGCATACCTACTTGCTCCAAATGCGTACGAGTACCTTGGAAATATCAAGGAAAAGAACAAGAGACTGTATGATACCATCATTTCCCGCCTGTTTCCGCCTGAAATAATGCTGAAGCTTGATAGTTTGCTATATGCAATAAATATCGGCAGGGTACCCCGTGGTGTCATCCCACTAATAGAAATACAGCACTTGGAGCGTGAAATACTCGGGATCAAGTCCACCATCTCCTACAAGAAGCGTGGTGAAAAGGAGAGAACGGATCTATCCTCACTTTTCAAGGGAGATGATTGATGCCATCTCAACACAATTTCACGGAGGAGCCTTTCTCGGGAGATAACATCAAGGAGATTCACCAGTTATTTGAAAAAGATGCCGGCTTGTATAGCATTCCATTGGAATCGTTTAAAAACGCATCGATAAACGATCCTGATTTCGATCCTGAATTTTCAATGGCTTTCCGGGATGAAGATGGCCGGATCTTGGCGGCTTTCATGGGATTAAAACGAACCACCAAGATAACTATCCTGAAACGTGAAGTAAACTACAAGTTTTCTATAATTAATTTATTCGTGGTAGCAAGGCAATACAGGCGGAAGGGGATTGGTAGTGCAATCCTTTCCGAGCTATTGCATCGCATGAAGAAACGAAGGATCCGAAGGGTGAGGGTGATGTCATCACCACCCAATTACTTATGGCCTGGTCTCGATCCAAGATACACGGCAGCATATTTCTTCCTGAAGAAAAACAAGTTCAAGAGAAAGGGAAAGGAACACGTAAACTTGGTCCATGAAATTCCAAATAAACTGCAAGAACCTGCCAAGAAGCTAGGGGAATATACTTTCACCCGAATTAACTCGAGTGATATTGAATCCACGAAAGATTACATTAAATCAAATCACATGGGCATGTGGCCCAAGGAATTCCAGTTTTCTATTAATAACAAACCATTCACCACATTCATAGCCAAGGATGGCTCGGGAGAGGTAATCGGTTTTGCAAGCCATTCAATTGGATTCCCAGGTAGTTTCGGTCCAACCGGAGTTAAAAAATCAGTTAGAGGGAAGGGAATTGGCGGTATCCTATTAAAATGGTGCGTGTGGGATCTCAAACAACAAGGAATCGAGCAAATGATCATCAGGTGGGTTGTAGGCGACACCATGAAGTTTTATTGCAAATCACTTGGTGCCCGTATTGATCATGTTTACTGGAACATGAAAAGGAGAATTTAAATGAAAGACTGGGACGTTGAAGCCTATATTGCATCGATTGATTGGAACGGGAGACTTTCCCGGGAGATTCCCCTTCTCTCTCGGTGCATGCAGCAATTGTCATCCGAAGATTCGGGTTCGAGCACCTTGAACGTGCTTGACTTGGGATGCGGTCCAGGAAAGCACTTGTTGGCACTTGCAAGAAAGTTTCCCCTGGGCTCCTATCTTGGCATCGATATTGACGATCGGATGATAACAAAGGCTAATGAATTGTACAAGCATGATTCGGAAAAGGGCTTGATTGCACCCACCACCCACCTGCATTTCGCGCTAATGGATATCATGGAATTCTCGAAAGCTAATGAATGTTCCATGCATTTCTTGTATTCCATTGGAAATTCACTTAGTTTGATTTGGAACGATTCAGGATGTAGAAAAACCTTCGATGCGCTTCATCGAATCATGAAACCAAAGGGGATATTGCTATTCCACGTGTTGAATCCATGCAATCCCAGGGACGGGTATTCATCTTCAGGGATCAAGCAATTAGATGATGGCTCCGAGTGCTTCACGATCAAGCGATTCTATCCTGATCTTGAAAGAAAAAAGATGGATTTTGATCTCGTGGTGATGAAAAGAAGAGTCGGGTCCGTGAAACACGACATTTATCCAAATCAGATGTCATATCCGCTCATTCACGTCGATGCCATTCAATCGATCCTCGAATCAACTGGTTTTCACGAGGTGTCCCTTTATGGTGGGTATGGGGGTGAACCTTTTAAAACGCCAACATCGGGAAGTTTAGTTTGCAAAGCCCGAGCTTAAACCTTGACATTTTTACATTGCTGTCTCTCAATCACCAGACTGATGAAGACGATGTTTTCGCACAAGATGAATCTAGCTGCTTATCTTCAATATGATAAGGCGACGACGTACATGTAATCAACCCTCCTGTAATGTAACTATGCGCTAAAACCAGTTATTGCACCTCATTAAGCGCATGCTACATGCAATCATGTTCATCCCTTGCATCCAAGTCGATGCATGCGGCTTCAGATGGGATTCCTGTTTCAGTTCATGAAGGCGAGGGCGCAAGAATGGAATGAAATTCACGAAATGAATATCTGGGAATCAGCGCCATGGTCTCCCATTTAGCGTGGCGTTCACGTTGCTTGCCGTGCTTGCGTGCTAACTTAATCTTTAAAAGACATTAGCCGATCATATAACTAAGAATAGCTATCCATGAATCATTGCACTGTGGAGATCATGTCATCAGATTATAAAGTTAAGCTACTGCTTTGCGGCCCGGCAGCCGTGGGGAAAACTTCCTTGATCCGTAGGTTCGTGAAATCCAGTTTCGAAGCGGATTATAAGCTCACGATAGGCGTCGACATCTTAACCAAGGACGTGACCCTTTCAGATACCAATGAGGTGGCAACACTCAGTATTTGGGATGTTGGTGGCCAGAAGCGATTTGAATTTATACGGACGACATTTTACAAGGGTGCCAGTGGTGCGCTACTCGTATTCGATCTAACCAGACCTGAAACATATACCGAGGTCACTGAGAAATGGTATAATGAGATCCTGAGATATTGCCCGAACATCCCGACGGTGCTTATTGGGAACAAGGCTGATCTCTTGGAAAAACTCGGTAGAACGACAGATCCTCAATATGCAGAAAAATGGGCTAATAATGCTAACACGAAATACATTGAAACATCAGCTCTTGAAGGTCAAAATGTCGAAACGGCGTTTTACGAAATAACGGAACGCATGGTTAGCAAGCTAAGATAATACGAATATTTACCAAGTCCCGTCTCTTGTTCCATATTATCTTCCTTTTCCGTGAAATCCATTCTTAATATCAACAATTATTCACATACCTATACGGGACTAGAATTGCTTTTGAATCAAAAAGCCTTAATTTCACATGAGGGTAATATCAATTAATGGTGCGAGATCAAGGGGTATTACAAGCTATTGCTGATGTTTTGAAAAATTCGTGTAACGTGGATAAGTATGCTTTCTTCCTTGATGATGGAAAGATCTTGGAATCAACCATGTCTAAGGAAAATTCGGAAAAAATCTCAAAGACCATCAAGTTTTACTCTCGCCAGATGCTCGTGAATAATTATTTCAACCAGGACTCCAGCGGAATTAACTTCTTATTATATCGGTTATCGAACTCGGTGTTCTTGTCTTTCTTGTCCAAGGAAACAGTTCCCAAGCTCGTAAGCACGCTTACTGATGTTTTTAACAAATATTCAAAGAAACTTGATAAGATCTTCCATGATGTCCCTGATTCGTTCAGGAAGATCACGAAGTATCTCGTTATATCCCAAGGCCTTGCCATGGGTCCCGAACCGGTTGCTTGGTATCCTGATGATATACCAGATAACATCCGGATGAAGATTGCCATGAAATCAATGTTAATGTTAACAGCAGAAAGAGAGGGAGCAATTCGGGGGATCCCAGCAACCATCCCGTTTATTGAATATTACGCCATGGGAGTGATATTCTTATTCGACACTCCACATACTGATGCAAGGGGCGGGGCCTATGATAGTTGCATTTCCATCTTAGTGGATGAGTCATACCGCCCTGCAATTTATGAAAACATGTTTTCACTTGAAAACCTGTGCATTGATGCTGCTGACCTTATAACATCTGGCGAGGACCTTGAAAAGGTTATCAAATCAATTTTAATTGCCTTAGATGCCATGAATCTCCGATCTGGAAGGCAATCATATGAAATCGAGCAATTGATGAAGGGACAGCTAAAGAAAATCACTGAAAATCTTAATGGAATATAGCGTGCTGTCCTGAATCTTAAAAAACATTGGGGAGAATTTCATACTCATAACACATGCTTAATGGTATCCGTGCTTGCCCTGAAACTTGGAA
>WJJB01000452.1 GCA_014729935.1 Candidatus Bathyarchaeota archaeon
TGTTAGTCCATTAATGTTTTGGAGGATATTCTTGATATCATGGGAGAAAATGTCTTGAAACAAAGCATTTCTCTTCATTTCAAAAATTGCAACCTGTTCATTTCGTTGAGAATATTGGAGAAAACGTTCCATCACACTTGAAGAGTACCACAAGATGGCCCCCGATAGCAAGATAATGAAGATTGGTATGAAACTCGGTATATCGCCGTTTAAGAGCGCGATAATCGTCACCATGACTGTCAAAACTACTGAAGTAATGAAACTCAGGATTGGCTTGAGCATGATACTGCATAAAATTATGGGGAGTACCATCGTGAGCAAACCGCGTCCTGCATATAAATTATATGGACTATCGGTTATAAAAATCAAGATGGAGATAACAGCAATCAATATCATCCCTACGAACTTTGTGGGACGATACCGGTTCACGATAAACAAGGAGAGGGCCACAAATAATATAAGAATTGTTGATAGAATGAAGGTTTTCTCGTCATAAACGTTGAAAAAGCCGTTTTCCACGAACTTTGAAATGATCGCCATCAAGAGGAAAACCGCATCGACGACCAATAAAATAAACAAGATTGCGCACGTAAACTTCCTTCTTCTAACACTTGGGGGATCTTCAAGCAGTATGCGCAGTTCTTGCTTCAGCTTTTTCCACATCATGAACACGAAAAGAGGAGGTGGTTGCTATTGAATTATTTCACTTAATACTAGGACATTTAGTTCAATCCATGACCTGCATTATATATCTTCTTCTTGCAACTTGTATGTTCCTTGCTCATTGCTTTTTTCCCCTTTGTAGGACTATTCGTTTTCCTTGTCCATCATCCATTCAAGTTCCAAGAACTGGCGCTAGCGCGGGCTCGATGCAGGCAAGCGACCAAATATCCCAATCTTTTTTTTCCAATCATCTTCCTTCGCCAGTTTTTAGTGAATAATCATTCATGTTCATGTATTCAAATCCAGGGATGATGGAACGAACCCGTTTAGCATGTCATTTCCACGTGGGTGTTAACGCCCAGATGGAGATTTTCTCAACGTTCACGACGCAATTGTGTGCCAAGATCTCGATCTTTGGTACGGGGGACCCCGAGGTCTTGCACCGGGCGGTGATGACATCATGCCAATCGAGAAATGCTTCAATGACTGATTTATCGATAAACACGTGAAAGTTGTAAATTCCACCTGCACGCAACTGGATCCGGCCGTACTCGTCGTATGCATATAAGACAGAATCTTCAAGATCGATTCCGATCTCGCCCGGGAGTCTTTTACCTGTTACATTGCTCTCATCGAAAATGCAAATTCCAAAACGGGCATCAGTCACTCCATCACGATATTCAACACGGATCCGCGCCAAAAATTCGAGCATTTGATCACAAGATTGCAGCAACTTGCTCGCTAGCTCGCCACCTGCATCCGATGCCTTGACCGATTCCCCATCCATCACGCTGAATCCAGGGATATCAACCTGTTTCCGCCGTAATTGCTGTAATGCATTAATGGGTTCTTGAACGAGTCGCCCCCTGCCATCAAGAGACAGCTTTCTTGGCAGGGAGATTAATCCATCCCAGCCGCCTGTTCCACCCCCTTGAATCCATCCAGCTAGAATCAGGTCACCTTTTGGACCATACCACGTATTCGTTGCATAGAATTTCTTGCCGTGATCGAGCGCGTGCCAATCCCTTGGCTTGAATGTGTCCCCATCCCATGTCCCCAAGCAATATATGACCTTAGAATGTGGACTTACCACCAAGCACCACGTAAATGATGGGTTATCAACCATGAAAAAATTTGGACATTCCCAGTTATGTCCCAGTGAAATATCATTTGATAAAAGGGGAATACTGGATTTTCTGGATAGTTCTCTATCCATCGTACCCGGCTGGTTAATGGAAATTAATTCTCCATCATGTGAAAACGTTTGAAGGTCCTTCGAGGAATAAATTGATACAACCGGCTTGTTCTTCTCACCGGGATAATGCCCACCCAGGATAACTCGCCAAGTTCCCCTTTCATTGCTCCACGCGTATGGGTCCCGCCAATCATGAATTGGTTGATGGCCGTGGAGGGAACACGTCATGGCAGGATTCGACGTGGGTTTTTTCCAAGTTATCATGGCATCGTCGGAAATGGCAACCCATTGTTCAGCGGCGTCCCGTGCTGATCGGTTGGTGCCAATCGAGGTATACAAGATAGTTGGTACTCCATCATTATCAACGCAACAACCGGACCAACATCCAAGGTCCTCACCCCGGTCCAATGACGGCGATAATGCCACGGGAAGATGTTTCCAATGCACGAGATCCATGCTGGCAGCATGGCCCCAATGCATGGGGCCCCATTTAGTGGAGCATGGATTATGCTGGTAAAACAAGTGGTACATGCCATTCCTATAAATCGTTCCATTGGGATCATTCATCCATCCCATGGGACAACGGAAGTGGTACCTGGGTCGCTGGGGGCATGCATTCGCTAATCTTAGCAATTTTTCCATCCTTTTGGTAACCCGGGGGTAGATTTCATCCAAATCCGTGCTTTCCATCATGATAAATACACCATTTCGCTCGTATCATTCAAGCACTCGTTCAGGTACGCCCAGTATCCTGGTCATTGCAATTATTCCCCTCCGAGGCGCGTGTTAAGAAATGCCAATCGAAGTGTCATGCACTAATTGGATACGGGTGCATATAAAAAGCACTCCGCACAGGTTCAGCAAAACTTTTTTTCCAAGGGGATCCATCATCACTCATGAGCAAGGAATCCATTCCACGGGGGGAATATCCGCGTCCTGAAGCTAAACGCGATAATTGGACATGCTTGAATGGAAGGTGGGATTTTGAATTCGATCCCGAGAACAAGGGATTGCGTGAAAAATGGCACCTTGGACCAGATCTTGGCAATAAAATTTTAGTTCCGTTCGTGTTCCAATCTCGCGCGTCTGGGATTGACTCGAAGGCCTTGGTAGAGACCGTCTGGTATGCCAGGGAATTCGAGTTGAAAAAGGAATCCAAGGCTTCACGTGAAACATTACTACATTTCGGTGGCGTTGATTATGAAACCGATGTTTTCATCGATGGACTTCACGCCTGCCATCATGAGGGAGGATGCACGCCGTTCACGGTTCCTTTAAGTGCATTCTTGGATGGAAATGGACGGGAAAAGCATTGGCTGGTTCTCAGGGTGAAGGATCCACCCTTTTCTAGAGATATCCCGCGAGGAAAGCAAACAACCGAAATGAAAATGGCAGGGGCGCGATACGAGCGATGCACTGGGATCTGGCAAAGCGTGTGGCTCGAGCAGGTGAATGATGTGTACTTGGATCGGGAAACTGCGTTTATTCGAGCCAACCCGTGGACAGGTGATGTCACTGCATATATCCGCCCGGCTGGGAAGCACGACGCAAACTTGGTGATTGAAGCAACGGTTCGTGATGAAAAAATGCAGCAGGTGAGCGAAACGAGCTTCATGTTCGTGAATGCGTCCTTAGGTGGATTTCTTTCACAAAGAAGGCTGGAAATGAACGTGGATGTCGATGCCGTGATACCTTGGTCCCCGAGCAATCCCACCATGTACTCGGTGGTCTTCAGGCTCATTGATGGTGATTCAGATGAAGAGGATGTCTTGGACGAGCTTGAATGCAGCTTCGGTTTCAGGACCATAGAGGTGAAGGATAACCATGTGCTCTTGAATCACGAGTCGCTCTATCTCAAGCAAGTCCTGTACCAAGGATATTGGCCCGATGGATTATGGACGGCACCAAGTGATGAAGCCATTCAACAGGATCTCCAGCTTGCAGCAAGCATGGGATTCAATTGCCTCCGGCTTCACCAGAAAGTGGAGGACCCCCGCCTGCTTTTCCATGCTGATCGCATGGGCATGCTTTTATGGGGGGAAATGGCAAACTCTTGGTCAAATTCATACAATTCGCACAAGAATCTGCTTGTAGAATGGCTAAACGTGGTGCGCCGGGATCGGAATCATCCTTCGATTATCACTTGGGTTCCATATAATGAATCTTGGGGCACGGGGGATCTCAATCTCCCAGAGAATCAAGAATGGCTAAAAAGCGTGTATCGGGCGACCAAGTACCTTGATCCCACCCGACCAGTTGTTGACAACGATGGCTGGGAACACGTGTTAACTGACATCTGCACGATACATGATTATTCACCCCCGGATGAATTTGCTCGCCATTACCCGATCGAGAAACCTGGAGACGTGAGCACATTTCTCAGTAACTTGCACCTGAACCGTCACCTTTTCGCCCCCGGTTGCATGAGCAGGAACGAACCAATAATGATAACTGAGTGGGGAGGATGGGCACAGAACTTGGATGATCCGAACGCGAAATCCGACATGTTCGCTTGTTGGGGCTATCAAGGCATCATTTACAAGGATTTTAACGATATATTAGACATGTACGGGCAAATCATTGATGCCTTGATCGAGCGGAAATCATGGATTGCGGGGCATTGCTATACCGAGTTTTGCGACTACTTCCAAGAAATGAATGGATTACTCACTTTTGATCGCAGGCCGAAAGGCGATCTTCGTAAGGTAAAAAATATCAACGACCAGCTCTGATCCACCCACCCATATCTGGTACTATCCCTTTTTTATCCGTCTTGCGAGAGAAAACCCGCCCCTTTAGTTAGTTAGGGCGTGGTAGTGTACGACAAGAAGCTGTGTAATGGAATATGGAATCATGTATCACCAGCGTGGCGATACGTGAAGCCAAACCGCAAGACAAGTGCGGATGCATACCCCGGGGTGCGTGGCTGGTAACGGCCGGGTGCTGGGTCCGGGGAACAACGTAGCCAAGCGGGAAGCCGCGATTCCCGCAAA
>WJJB01000453.1 GCA_014729935.1 Candidatus Bathyarchaeota archaeon
GCAGTATGCACCGCGTGCCGTCTCGACTTCTCCATGTCCGTGCCAGCAATGCCAAGGATGATGGTTCCAGAAAAGGTAATACCTGCAGCCATCACTTTCAAAGCTGCTGCAACTAACTCCTCCCGAGTGATGTTCTTGTTGATTTCTTGCAGGATTTGATCATCACCTGTTTCCAATCCCACGTACACGATGCCAAGACCTGCATCACGCAGTGACTCGAGTTCCGAGGATTTCTTGTCGAGAATATCCTCACCGCACGCGTACACGCCAACCCGCTCCAGCCCGGGGAATACATTCATGGCATACCTGGTGATTTCACGTAACTGATTGAAGGGCATGCTGAGTGCATTTCCATCCAAGAAGAACAACCGGTGTACATCCCGCCCGTAAACCTCCCTTGCAGTGTCGATATCCCCCTTGATCTCCTCGACGGGACGCACGATGTATTTCTTGCCGTAATTGGACACGCAAAACGTGCAACGATGCGTGCAACCTTCTGTTGCTTGGATGAGTAGGCTCCTTGCCTCTGATGGGGGCCTAAAAACCGGTTCCTTATAGTAAATGCGTTTCGCCATTATTGATTGGTTGAGGTGCCGGTAGCTTTTGTTAGTTGCGATCCCGGTGATGAATCGCTGAAGAAACGGTTCAAATTAACATGCTAGCTGGTTGCTAATTCACTTGACTTACTTGAACCAGCATTGGTTCACCAATTACGTACTGGACCATCTTGCATCTCTTGGTGCCGAACAGATGAAATTCGGGTGCTGGCACGGTACAGGCTATTGCTTGAAGTGGATCATGACAATCTTTTCCCTGCCGTTAAACACCGTCGGCATGCTCGTGATACCATGCAAAAGTTATTGGGTCATGTACCTTTTACCAAGGCCAGAAAATGCCTTTCGTGACTAGGTACGCGTGGAACATCCTTCGACCCGCCATCGATACTGCGGACGTGATCGTCGAGGTGCTCGATGCAAGGAATCCCCAAGGTACCAGGTCAAGCAAGATCGAGAAAATGGTGCTTGATAGCACCCGGAAAATTCTCGTGCTGGTAATCAACAAGACCGATCTCGTGCCAAGCGATGTCGTGCACGAGTGGGTCCGTTTCCTATCTCATGTCGCCCCAGTGCTTACAATCTGCGCAAAATATCCCAGTAACATCCGTGAATTCATGGGCAAGTTGAAGGGCATTATCAAGGATCATCCGCGATGGGAGGGTGCTTCGTTGAAGATGAGGGTCCTCGTGGTGGGATACCCGAACTCGGGCAAGAGCACCTTGATCCAAGCACTCACCGAGAACAAGAAATCAGTGCGCAGTTCCAGCCAAGCAGGATTCACCAGGGGAGTCCAAAAGATCAAGCTGTCCGAGAAATTATATCTCATTGATACCCCAGGTGTAATCCCACCTGATGAATCGGACGAGATCGGACAAGCATTGGACACGTGCTCCATTAGTCCCCAGAAAATCATCGATCACGAGTCCGTCATTGACGAGATCATTCGACGGGCAGGCATGGCAGCATTGAATGCAATCTACGGTGTGGACGCTATCGACCAAATGGATTTCATCGAGCAGCTCGGACACAAGCGTGGATTCCTTGCAAGGGGAGGGCGAGTGAAGGAAATCGAGGTTTTCAAGCTACTCATCAGGGACTGGCAGGCAGGAAAAATCCGGTATCATTACCGGCATAATCCGATCCATCCCGATTCTAATGGTACTCCCGGCATCCCCCGTGGCTGAGACCGCGGCTTCGACAACTTTTTAGGCGCCGGGTCCCTTATCGATCCCGCTCCCGGGTGCTCGGTTGTATGCTTGCACCCGAGGAGATAGCACCTGAAAGGCAGCCCGGTGGTGTAGCGGCCAACCAGTGCCGGCATACCCGCCGGCACCGGGTAGGCATCTGGGACTCTGAATCCCGTGACGAAGGTTCGAATCCTTCTCGGGCTACTTTCCTTTTTACTTCCCCGGTTTCTCGATCCTGCTGATCATCTCATCCAAGATATTGCATGCTTTACTTTCCGCTTTGAATCATGGGAAACCTTCATTTTGCCAAGGTGTGTTTTATTTTACACGTCGAATGAACACCTCGTGCCACTTGCCGGTTCAATCGCTAGATCACCCCCATTTTAACGTGAGGGACTTCTCGCCAGGAAACTTAAAAAAATGGATGGATTCAGGAATGAATTTCCTGAACCATCAATGTACGAGTTGTGTTAAAGAGAGGCAGCGTCAGGTACACTTGGCTCGTCCCGGATTGGTCATGCACGCTGTACCAAGTCACATTTATTGTGTAGGTGCCTGCAGGTAAAATGTCGGTAACGTGCTCCAAGGATATATGGTCCGTGTATTCCTCGTTCTGACCGCTTGCGGAATCACGGAACGCGCGCACCTCGGTCGTGCTGGAGAGTACCCCGTCGAACCACATAGTGAAATTAAACTCCACCGCGCTGCTGAACGAAGGATCAAGAAACAAGCCCACTGGCGATGAGAATCTCAATTCCAAGTAAGAATTACCACTGGTGGTAAGCATTATTTCCATGTCCTCAATTAGGGATTGCGTGGTTTCGAAATCATAGAGAACTTCAAGCGACCTGGCTGAAATGTATTTCGTTTGCAACACGGCCCCACTCTGACCTTGATTTGGTGGTGGGAAAAGCCAGACGGCTCCGTACCCTCCAATCGCTCCCAAGATCGTTGCTAGCAGGAATCCAACTGCCATCTTTCCACCGTTACGTTCACCCGTATGTTTTCACCTCCATAGTTTGCTTTCTCATCTCGGGCTTCACTTTACATGCACGTGGTGCATTCACCCGTAAAATTCACGTTAATGAATTTTTCGAGCATATGCATTTCCATTTTCATAAATCGCTGGAAATGGATTAATCCAACAGCACGCGACGTGAAAAACTTAAACAACACAACAAAATCAGGTGGTTTGAATACCGTCGGCATCACGGCACGAAAAGGAATGATCGAGATGTATCATGCGTATATCGACACCAAGGTCTATATACCAATCCCCATAGAAAAAGAGGTCAAATTGCCGCACATGTTATATTCAAAGCATGAGCAGTTCTTGGGAAAGGACAAACCTGACAATCGGGTATTGTATGTAGTCTACCCGACATGATATGGAGAGCGACTTGAAATGTAGTGCTCGGGGCGAGCCATCCTTCCATATTCTCGTTCGGTTTGACTCTTGGTTGCCCACGTACGGCATCGCCATATCACCGAGCATGTTCATTGTCATCTGGGCCTTCAGGCCGAACTGATCCTGTATATCATGTTGAACTACCACGCCCTAAACAGTAACGGGGGAATTTGATGTGCTCGATGCGAAGGATTGAAATGGAACCGGAGTTTCCCCACCTGCCTGGTTATATAACGCGTGGTTGATGTTTCGTGGTCGAAATTGTTGGGATACAAGGAAGAAAGAGTTTTGCTACACGATGGAGCAGGAATTCTTGATGCCCCTAGCTTTTGTGGCAGCTTGAAATGGGAAGCGAGATATTTGTCGGAGCCGGATTAAAATGTGGTCGATGATAATTATCAAGTTCCCCCGATACTGCTAAACTAAAGGGGCGGGTTTTTTCTCGCAAGAGGGATAAACTAAAGGACGTGGCTTCCTCCCGCAACACGGGTGAACTTCCAGTGCCTTCATGCAGATCGCTTCTTATATTCCCGGTGCTTTGCTTCCGTGGTATACTGCCATTCATTTCGCATCCCAATGGCGAAATATGGATTGGAATGATGGCAGTGATCCGTTCAAGCATTGAAAAGAAAGCTGGTGCATCATGGATTCCACTCCCTCTAAAAAGATACTAGACGGGCGCGAGGCTAGCATCGCCCTGAAAGATTCATTAGTTCCCCGCATCGAACGATTATCAACAGCTGGAATCATCCCCGGTCTTGCAACGGTAATTGTTGGTGACGATCCCGCCTCCAAGATATACGTATCCCTCAAGCACAAGGCATGCAAGGAACTTGACATCGCCTCCTTCCAACATGAGCTTGAAGCAAATACATCAATGAACAAGATCGAATCGCTAATCGCCCGGCTTAACGATGATGATCGAGTCCATGGCATCTTGGTGCAAGTTCCCCTACCCGGTCATTTGGACCCAGAGCAAATCATCACGTGGATAGATCCGCGCAAGGATGTTGATGGATTCCACCCAAGTAACGTGGGACGGCTCATGCGGGGGCAAATCGAGGGCACGCTTGTATCTTGCACCCCGGCAGGTATCATGTATCTGCTCGTGGAGCACCACGGCATTGATCTCACCGGCATGGAGGTGGTGATCGTGAGCCGTTCGAATATCGTTGGTAAACCCCTGATACCCTTATTCTTGCAACAGGATGCCACGGTGACCACCTGCCATACCAAGACCAAGAAATTGGCGTTCCATACCCGCAGGGCGGATTTGGTGATTGCGGGAACCGGACAACCAAAAATGTTCACCAAAGAATATTTCAGCGATGGCGTGATCATCGTTGATGTTGGGATACATCGTATTGATGGAAATCTATGCGGGGATGTAGATTTCGAAGACGTGCTTCCCGTTGCCAGCAAGATCACTCCAGTGCCTGGTGGCGTGGGACCCATGACCATCGCGGCATTGATGCGGAACACAGTGCAATCGGCTGAAGCGCTTCACGGCAATCGTGGATGATTTTAACAGAAATGGTGCTTTGTGCGACAACAACCCCGGCAACGGAAAGCCTTTAAATTTCCCTTTCTTTTAATAACTAGAAACAGATTACTTTTCCCGCGGCGATTACTGCTCATGGCTGACACGGTAAAAATTTGCGTTCATTTCAAGGCAATGGATGAAGTTGGTAAATCTGGAGACGAGCTTTACTATTGCAAGCCTCGTGACCTCGTTTTGGGCGATGGGGCTAAAGTATGCTTGGTCTGCACGGAATATGAAGAAGGCGACGAGGAATACGACGAGGATGTTTTAAAAGACATTGAAAACTACTTGAAAGGAAAGCGCAGGCGGCACAGGAAGCGCTGGAGCCGAAGGCGAAAGAAGAAAAAGAAGACAACAACCAAGAAAGCACCTAAGAAAAAGGAAGAGAGAGAAGAAGAGGAAGAACTAGACGAGGATATCGAAGAAGAGGAAGAACTGGACGAGGATATCGAAGAAGAGGATGAGGAAATCGACGAAGAGGAAGACGAGATCGAGCCAGAAGAAAAAACAACCAAGAAAAAAGGGAAATTACCGAAACTCGAACCTGTCGAAGTTTCCGTCGATATTGAGTTGGACGAGGATGAGCAGGAGGTCCTCAATCTCATCGCTTCCAAGGGAGACGAGGGTATCCTTCAGCCCAGGCTCACCATGGAAACCGGGTTAAGCTCGGGTGTCCTGTCCAAGATCGTTAACAAGTTGAAGGACGCCGGGATCGTGTCCAAGGAAAAAACGAAGGCTGAAAGCCCGAAATCAAAGCGCGTCTCCGTGATGAATAAGGTGACATATATCGGAGATTGAACACGCTATAAGCGATCGCCCACATTCCTCCTTTTCTGATACGTCTCTCCATTCCCGCAAGCACCAGTCCATATTCGCTCTATGAAAATTTCCAGCATGGTTCGAGATTGCAACGTGTAGCGGGCTGGTCACAAGAACCTATCCAGGAACTTGAAGAAATCTATCTTTCGCAGGCTTGTAGTCACCTTGTCACGCAATATCCTTAAATGTCGATAGTCGGTTGACGTGAGCTTCTTTCCCGTTCGCTTTTTTTCCAATGCGCTCCATTCTTGCTTGGTAAGCAAGGCATCCCCGGGGTGTAAAGCGACCCATTCCCTGGCAAATGCAAGAGCATCCTTCACGGTTTTTACCTTGGTCGTCCTTGCTTTCATCTCGCTTTTCGTCTTGAAATAATCCGGGTCCAAGTTAACGATGTTCCGCAGCATTCTCTTCGCCGCATGTATATCGCCTTGAAGGTATGATCTCTTCTTGATCCACGAAGCAAATTTCAATAATTCCACCAGGAAAATATCCTTCTCAATAGCATTTCCGTTTTCAGGGGCTTGGCATTCAACCCTCATTGGGGTATGGGATTCTTGCGAAATGAGGTTTTTCTCTGCAAGGATCCGTTTCAATGCTTCGATCCTTTGCTCTTGCGAGTCATTCTCCCCACTCTCCCCTTTTGAACCATTTACCATGTGTTCATGTTCCTTGGAATCCTTTCGTGATGCGGTTCCAGTCTTCCCGGTAGCTTTGGTAAGAAAATCATCAAGCGGCATGATGCATGTTATAATTCCCACGGCGGTATAAAATCATTCAAGCACCTTACCTATTATGTAATTGATAATGCAAGGATGATTCATGTCACCAGCCGTTTCCAATGAGCAAGGATGGAGGAACCAATGGGAACGTTGAAAAATCTCTCCATTAACACGCATTTCGCCTTCAGGAAGAAGAAGATA
>WJJB01000454.1 GCA_014729935.1 Candidatus Bathyarchaeota archaeon
ATCCAAGACAAGTATATACGGGGCGCTTCGGCAGGTTTGGTCATGTTTAGCTGTGATAATTATATATCCTTGCTTAAAGTAGAAAAATGGGTTGAATTATTTCGTGAAAATGCCTCCCCATCGATTCCTATCGGATTAGTGGGTGCAAAGATGGATTTAGTCAATGATGACGAGGATAGAAAAGAATTAGAAACTAATGCTAGAGAAATGGTAAAAACACTCGGTCTCACTGGATTCATGGCAACATCATCAAAGTGGGACATGAATGTCCCCGAAACCATCTACCGGATCTTGGACATTCTCCTGTGGCAAAAGACAAACGGGAGGCTTGGAGTTGCATCGGTAGGATCCACCTGAAAACCCAATGTCTTTGGGAATGAGGCCAAATGGAGAATCAATACACCGGAATCCAAGAAATTCAATACATGATTTACTTGATTCCCGTCATCATCGGCTGCCAGTTATCCATATATTTCTACTACCAGTTTTTTAAAACAGCCAACACGCGACTCAAGTTGAATAGGATCTTTCTCTCCTATGGCACATTCATGCTCATCATCATCAATGGGTCCCTGTTGCTGGTTTTGGCTCGCATTTTTGATTTCGAATCTACCAATCCACAGGTATTCAACATGCTATACAGCGCGGGGTTCGCGCTCGTCTGTGCTTCTCCCATCTCCTACATGGGTTTTATTGCCATTAATGATTTCAAGAGCTTCATGAATATCAGGGCAGTACGTGTTTTAATCATCGCCAGTATAATTCCGGTCACCTTGGTACTTGTGGCGGGATGGGAATCAAGGATTTTCAGGTTCAGCCTGGTTATCACCGCGCTGAATGCGATTTACATGATCCAGTTCCAAGTACAGCTGGTAAGATTATCCATGGGAAGCATCAAGCGCCGGTTTATCGGGATTCTTATAGGAGAGTTAATGGATCTCTTTGCCTTGGTATTCGCGGCTAATGCATCTATGAGGTTCATCCCTTTCCATCCCGAACCCGAGATTTCATCCATTATCTCGTTTCTCATCGGCGTTTCCATTCTCATATCGGGCTTGGTAATCCTATTCATGTCCGGGTTGAATTTCCCCCCTTTTTACGAAGTCGAGTGGAGATATAATCTCCAACGACTCGTCATCATTGATAAAGGCAATAACATGGTGCTGTACACCCGGGAATTTAGCGAAAGCAGCAAACAGGTTAAGGATGAACGCTCCACTGCACGCGCGGATTTGTATTCTGGTGGATTGACGGGAATTGATGAAATCATTTCAACCGTTACCGGCACGACCGATAGTAATATCAAGGTCATCGATCATGGTGATTCTCACATCGTGTTGGAACATGGTGGAAGCCTTGATTTACCAATCCTTTATTGCATGGTGGTAAGCAAATACTTGGAGAGCTTCCACCTGATCCTTGCCAAGGTACGGAAACAATTCGAGGCATTTTACAGGGAAATATTCGAGCACATGAATGAATTTGACTTGGAAGAGGAAAAGCAACGTATTTTCAGCAGTTTTGATCTCGTGGTTGATCACTTGGGTGAATGAGATGTACAATAATTATCCAGTATCCGGTGGATTGCGCTTGTTCCTTCTTACCATCGACTGGCTAAGCCTCGTTCTCCTATCCGAGCTTGCCATCGTGCTCTTGGTCCGATATTGGAGGCAAGGGAAAAGTAAGAAAAGCACGCATGACCTTGGTTTTTTTTTCTTATTTACCGGATCGTTTTTGATGTGGCTTGCGTTACTTGGGGGAGATTATTACTCTGGCATCGGTTGGAATATTACCTGGTACACGGGGATCATGATAAGCATGCGTGTTCTCGTTAATTCAATCGGGTATTATACCTTTAGCATTGCCGTGCTTCTTCACGTGCTATTCATCGAGATGGACAGGAAATACGCGGTCCGGAAATACTTCTTTACCATGCTGTATTCTATCCTTATTATCTCTTGTACCATCGTGTTCTTCACGAAAATTGAAATTTCTTGGGTGATCTTGGTCCTTTCCATTGGCTTCATGATTTTCTTTCACGGGATTTACTCGATGAAAATAAGCAAAGCCTTGGAAGATCATGGTTTTTTGAGAATGGTCATGCCATTCCTTCTGCTCGTATCCAGTTTC
This sequence comes from Candidatus Bathyarchaeota archaeon, assembly GCA_014729935.1. GTDB lineage: Archaea > Asgardarchaeota > Lokiarchaeia > Sigyniarchaeales > Sigyniarchaeaceae > WJJB01. The sequence goes on from WJJB01000454.1 coordinate 2,131, forward strand.
TTGACCACTCGGGACTTCTTTTTCAATATTACTGGGGAACCAGGGCGACTCATTGTGTCATCAATCATGCTTGGTTCCATCATCGGCTGTTATGTGTTTTTCTTGAAATTACCCCCAATCCCCGAAATTGATTGGATGGAAAGCGTGCAAGCCGTATATCTTCTGGATAAAGCAGGCATGTGTCTTTTCGAGAAAAATTATAGGACAGCCACGACGGGATATAGCAGCCATCTCATCACGAGTGCCATGTCTTCGGTGAATACCGTGATACGGGAACTCACGGGTGGAGATGTTGGTACGAATGATAGGATTGGCATTTCCGTCATTCGGAAGGAAAATAAGACCATCACATCCTATATCGGGAAATTGGTTGATGGTGTGGTGGTTAGTTCTGGTGATTTCAAGGGCATCAAGAACGCTCTTCAAGACCTCGTGATCAAGGTGGAATCCATGTTTGCAAACGTCCTTCCAACTTGGGATGGAGATTCAAAAATTTTTTCACCCGTGGAATCTCAT
>WJJB01000455.1 GCA_014729935.1 Candidatus Bathyarchaeota archaeon
GTCATCCAACAATCCTGCACCTGTTAATGTCACCGCTGGATCGGTTGCATACCAAACATTCAGTGTAACAGTGCTTTCCTCCCCCGAGGAGACGACCGTGATTATTGATGCCACGGCATCTGGCACCGAGGCATTCTCCAGCAGGTTACTTTCAGCAGCATCTGGTGTAAATGATCTGGATGTCGATATTCTAAAGAAAGCACAGCTTTCAATCACCTCGATGCAGGATTTGACTGGTAACGGCACTTACATTGAAGGTGAGAGTTTCCTCATTCGGGTGAACTACCAGAATACGGGTGGTACCGATGCTGAAGTTGTCTTAACCACGCCAACCTTTGGATCATATACCCACCTTTCTGCAAATGCAAGCGGGACCATCACGGTACCTGCTGGGGGCACGGCTACCCAAGACTTTGAAATCACGGTGGAATCAGGTGCATACAATTCACTCGTTACCATTGATGCGTCTGCTTCAGGTTCAGAACAATACACGAGTAGGCCACTTACAGCTGTTTCAGGGATGAAGGATTTGGACTTGTTTATCAAGTCCCAAGCTGATGTGGTGATTCAGGAAATAATTGATGTGACTGGCAGGGGAATTTACATAGCAGGTGAGCAATTTACCGTTCGCGTTCGTTTCAATAACACGGGTGGAACGGCAGTGCTGGACATGGATGCAATATTGGATTTCAACACTTACTTGTATCTCTCGCAGGATGATCCAATCCCGGTAACAGTTCCAGCAGGTTCCACCACGAGCCAAGAATTCACCTTGGAAGTCGACCATGATGCCACCCTCGCGACGGTTACCATCAACGCAAGCGCATCGGGACAGGAGCAATACTCTAGACGTGGTGTGGTATTAATCTCTGGTAGTACTAACCTGGAAGTTAATATCCAGCCTGCTTCCAATCTCACGATTACTTCGATTGCAGACGTGAATGCAAACGGAACGTATATCGAAGGCGAATCCTTCCCCATTGAAGTATTCTTCCAGAATACCGGTGGTACCGATGCAATTGATGTCGATGCGACTCTATTGTTCAACGGGTACGGGTACCTTTCACAGTCGAACCCGGCATCAATTACCGTGCCAGCATATGGCACGGCAACGCAAGTATTCTCGGTCACCGTCTTGGCAAGCGCGGAAAATGATTTGGTCACCATCGATGCAAGTGCCACGGGTAGCGAGGAATATTCGCTGGAACCCTTATCTGCTCAATCTCTCGAGAACGATCTCTCCCTCTTCATCCAAGGTGCTGCAGACGTGATAATTGATCAAATATATACCACGGATGGAGACGTGCACGTGGAGGATGAAAGTTTCATCGTGCATGTGGATTTCATCAACTATGGCGGTACTGATGCAATCAATGTTGATGCGGTGCTTGATTATAACGGGTATAGTTACCTCTCGTCGAATGGGTCCGATCCCATCACGGTTCCTGCAGGTAGCACTGCCTTCCAAGAATTTAACGTTACCGTTATACCCGGAGCCACCACTTCACCAGTAACCATTGATGCAACCGTGACTGGTATCGAGGAATTCTCATGGGATGTCATTTCATTCACATCGGGATCGAACGATCTTGATATCAACGTGCAATCCCATCAATCCTTGGCAATATCATCCATCAATGATGTTTCTGGCCTTGATGCTTACGTCCAAGGCATGGAAATGCTCGTGAATGTCACGCTCTCCAACACGGGAGGGACAACCGTGCTTTCAGGGCAAATAACACTAACTTTCGATGCCACGGGATACCAAGCACCTGCAAGCGCTGGCATCACGATTCCTGCTGGTGGCTCGGTGACACGACAAATCACCGTGTCTATTGAAAGCGATGCAATCTCGGGTGTTATCGGTATTGGTGCTCTTTTCACTGGTACCGAGCAATACACCACTGCAACGGTTAACTTGCAAGCATCAAATGGAACTGAAACCATGGTGGTGCAATCGAGCGAGGCACTAAACATTACCGATGTGCGAGATGATACCGCGTTAGCCGTTTACACGCAAGGCATGTCATTCACCGTGAATATCACGCTCGATAATGGTGCTGGTGGCACGAGTGTTATCAATGGTACCTTATCGCTCTTCACGAGTTATTCCGGCTACGTGTTCCCCAATATCACGGATCTCACGATACATCCTGCCGAGATACTCACGTTTACAATCCAAGTGGATATCTCGCAATCGGCAGATACAGGGTCGATCTCGTTCGATGCCGAGTTTTCGGGATTCGAGAATATCACTGGCAATCTCGTGGAATTACTTGAACCGAATGATCCATTCACCATCTCGGTGCAAGAAGCGGAGGATCTTTCAATCTTATCGGTAACAGATCTCACGGACACGGCACCATATACCACTGGTGAGAGTTTCACGATCCGAGTGACTGCAAGAAACGATGGTGGGACCGCGGTGGTAAATGCAAGCGTTTGGATAACGTTCGGCTCTGCAGTCGGATATAGCACGAACCCTGCAAGCTTTACCATGGAATCTATCAATGCCTCGCAACAGCGGGAGTTCCTCTTCAACGTGAGCATTTCATCTGGAGCCTCTGATGGTTTGATCACCCTCACTGCGAGGATAAGCGGCAAGGAGAATATATCATCTGATCCCGTTTCGAGGCTTGACTCCTCTTTACAAGTGTTCGTCGAACCTCCAGCAGAATTCAGGATTTCGGTCATTGAAAACTTGGATACACCTCCTGAGCCATATTCAAGGGATACATCTTTCCTTGTCAAGGTCTACCTTTCCATAGGGGGCAGCGTGGGTATCGATTTCGGGAATCTAACCGTGTTTTTCAACATGACCGGATACTCGGCGGATCCCGCCATGGTGCAAAATGTCACGCTTGTGAACGAGTCCAAGAGCTACACGTTTAACGTAAGCATTAGTGGATCGGCACAAACTGGAGTGCTTGGCATTGATGCCAATTTCACCGGTAGATATTCCAACGGTACTGATGTCACCCTTCCCAGCGCCATCACGCCGCTCTCCGTAGACGTGCTTGCTCCTAGCAACTTGGAAATTACGAGCATCACGAATGAATCTGGCGAGGACTCCTACGTCCAAGACATGGATTTCGATGTGAGGGTATGGTTCAATAATAGCGGCGAGTTGAACGTGACAGTATCATCCCTGGCGCTTGAATTTAACGGAGCCACTGGATACAGTTTTTCAACCGTCTCTAGCTTCATAGTCCCTGGTGGTGGCATGACCAGCAAGGTAGTTACCATCACCATCTTAGGAAATGCCACAACCGGTGATATTACCATTGATGCAGTGGCAAACGGGACAGAAGCCATCTCCATGGATCCAATATCCGTGCAATCTGGTTCAAACGATCTTACCGTGCCTGTAACAACGTCATCAAACCTGCAAATTACTAGCATCGTGGATATTGATGGAAACACCACATACGTGGAAGGCAGTTCGTTTACCATCCGGGTAAATTACCAAAATAGCGGTGGAACCACTGCACTTGGCGTGGATGGCGTGCTTGATTTCAACGGCTACGGCTACATATCTTGTAGCAATCCTGCACCGGTGAACGTGCCTGCTAGTGGCAATGCATACCAAGATTTCACCGTCACCATTCTTGCAGGCGCGACAGACCTTCCTGTTACCATTGATGCGGCGGCAACTGGCACGGAAAACGTGTCCCTGAAACCGATCTCCATCACCTCGGGAGCCCTTGCATTGAATATCTTCGTGCAATCAGCAGCAGAGATCTCCGTGAAGAATTTACAAGACCGGACTGGATCAAGCATGTATGTTCAAGGAATGACGCTTACCGTTCGCGTGTTCCTTGAGAATCCCGGTGGCACCGACGTGTTAAACGCGAACATCTCGCTGTCCTTCAATCAAACTGGCTATTCTTCAAATTGGACCTTGATTGACGTTACCAAGGGAGAAACCAGTGCTTACGTTGATCTCTTAGTCAGCATTGATGACATGGCAGGAACAGGGAGCGTTGAAATTAATGCAATCGCCATTGGTTACGAGAATTTCACGGGTGATACGATTGCAGACATGAATGGTGCCAGCATTCCATTGTTCATTGATGTGCAGGCTCGTGCAAACATGGTGATCAAAACGGTGGTTGACGTCACGGGTCAACCCGTGTACACGCAAGGCGAAATGTTCAATGTCAACGTGACGCTGGATAATACAGCGGGCGGTACAGGTATATTCCAAGGAAACTTGAGCTTGACCTTCAATGCCTCGGGTTATTCCAGCCCCGTGAAGTATCCCATTTCAATCGTGGCGGGCGCCATCACCACGCGCACCTTCACGGTTACCATTTCTCCCGGAGCATCGGTTGGTTGGATTCAAATTGATGCGCGGTTTACCGGCAAGGAGCAGTACTCCCAAGCAACGGTGCAAGTGAACAATTCGCAAACTCCAGGGGAGGTGCAAGTCGTCACTCCCGCCAATGTTAAGATAGTTAATATTGAAGATCTCACGGGGATGACGGCACACGCCCTCGGTGATTCGTTCTTGGTGAACGTGACCGTTTCCAACTTGGGTGGTGCAACCGCGGAACTCGGGAACCTGTCATTCTCAGTGGTGGCTGCCCAGAACATCTCGTTAAATCCTGCAAGCATTACTGGTATTGATTTACCTGGATTCTCAAGCCTGATATACCAAGTTAATGTTTCAATCGCTCCCGAGGCAACCATGGGTAACATCACCTTTACATGCACCTACCAAGGGACCGAGGAATACACGGCACGGGTGTTAAGCCACCAGAATTCATCATGGTTCATCGTGCAGGAACAAGCCCAACTGGTGATCGATCAAGTAACCTTGTATCTCGGAACCGAACCATTCACCCAAGGTGATAATTTTTACGTGAAGGTGTTCATGGATAACTTGGGAACCATACCCGTGATTAACGGCACCCTTACCCTCTCCTTCAACATGAGCGGGTATTCCACCGATTCCGTCCATCAAAATCTCACGATAGATGAGGATAGTTCGTTCAATTTCAGGGTGTTAATTGATGCAAATGCAGATATTGGCAGTTTGCAAGTGAACGCGGAATTCCATGGCCAAGAACAGGGCACGCTGGCCCCAGTCGATCTCGTTGGCGCGACCACCCCCCTTGCCGTGGAAGTTCAACCCCGGTCTGCAACATTGGAATTAGATGCAGGATCTGTTATCGTGAACAGTTCAACGCCGGGTATCGTGTACCAGGGACAGGATAACCTGCTCCTCACGTTCAATGTTTCCAACACGGGCGGATCATCGGTCGTGAATCTCTTGGGTGGAGTTACATTTTCGGCCAATGGTGGTGATTTCACGGTCGTTGATTTCAACGGTGATAATCCCACTTCCCTCTTGCCTGGGTCCACTGGCGTGTTTACCTTCCTCGTGAACGTGTCTGATGATGCGACCACCGGAACAAGTATTACCATCTCTGGAGATCTTTCGGGTGATGATGAGTTTTACTCGACGCCAGTTACCATGGCTGATGCCTTAACCTCTTGGATCGTCAAGGTGCCACCACCCGTTCAAGTGACCAACTTGACAACCAACGAGACAGTGCTCACCCAAGGACAGGAAGACATCCAGCTCTTGATGCGATTGTACAATCCCGGCATATACGATGCCGAGATACTCGGGATCAGCGTTACGTTCATGAACGGCACGACGAATTTCAGGACGGATTTCACCCTCGTGGCGAATGTTTCCATACCGTTCACGCTGGGCGCGGGCTCGATGTCATATATTGAGTATACCATGGCAGTGCATAATGATTCCGCAACCGGAAACTGGTTGGATATCGGAGCCGTCGTGGACGCAATCTACGACCATGATGGGTACCTGTTCAACCTTTCAACTAATAGCGTGAATGAAAGCACGAGCGTTGTGGTGCAAGAGCCTCCTACAATCACTATCGATGGAGTAAACATTGCACCATCAAGCATCATGCAGGGACAAGTAGACGTGCCAATGGAATTGAATCTGACCAATGGGGCGATATACGATGCAACCATCAATTCCATCGATTTCCTGTTCCATGATGATGGCATCGATTACTCGGCCAATTTCACCCTCGATACCGTGGAAACTTTCCCACTCGTGATTCCAGCAGGGCAGAGCCGAACCATTAGCTATACCATCGACGTGGATATCAATGCAACAGCTGGCGTAATTTTATCATTGGACGTGTCGGTCACCGCGGAATGCGACAATTATGGATACATCTTCAACTTATCAAGCATTGCAAACGATGTTGATACGGTGGAAGTGACCACCCCCAAGCCACTTGAAATATCCTCCATCGAACCTGCTAATTCCAATGTGACCATCGGGCAGGTTGGAGTGTCCATCCTGGTGGTCGTGCATAATCCAGGCATCTACAATGCGAATATCACGGCTTTGAATCTCAAGTTCATGTCTGGCGTGACCAATTACGCAAGCAATTTCTCCATTACATCCAATGTCTCGCTCCCATTCGCCTTGTCAATTGGCGAGAGCATCACCTTCCAGTATCTGCTTGACGTGAAAATTAATGCCGCCGTGGACCAGCAACTCACCATTACTGGTGACATTACAGGTATGTCAAATCAATCAGGGAGCCCTGTGGATCTTTCAAGCAATAACACGGGCGTCGCCCTAATCACGATCCGCACGCCAGCAGAATTGAGGATGCATTCAGTATCTTCAAGCGCGGATAATGCAACCAGGGGCCAAGAAAACTTGGTCATCACCATCCGCATCGATAACTTGAACGGGACTACGGCGATCATCTCCTCCATCGATTTACTGTTCAACGGGGGTACTTCAAATGGTGACTTCTCTTACTCGCCAATTGGTTCCATCACGAACCTACCCGTTCCTGGTTATGGAACCGTGCTCGTGTCATTTAACGTGACCGTTTCGGACACCGCCACGACTGGCATCGTGCAAGTGGACGCACATGTGGTTGCAATCGATCAAAATCTTGGCACGGATGCCTCTGACACGAATGGCGCGTCATCGACTGCGAGCTTGACCATCCTCACGAAGGGACGACTGAACATCCTCGTGGACGATATTTACAACCCACCGAGCAAGTTGTCGTGGGGCACCGAATACAGGCTTGTCCTGCGTTTCCGAAATGATGGCCAGACCCCAGTGCTCGTGGACACGATCAACGTCACCTTCACGGTTCGTGGTCAGGTCATCGAGTCTTACATGGATGTCTCCTTCGATAACTTGCAAGTAAGTGCTACCAGTTTTATGAACACGGTGCTCCTGCAAGGCCAGAGTATTGAAGTTGACGTGCTATTCACGGTCTTCGAGGGTATCTTGGATGCCAGCGAGATCGAGTTGAAATACAAGGATGTGCTCACGATTCTCGTGGAAATCTCGGGAACTGATGTCAATACCGGCAAACCCGTGTTAATTTCCAATCAAGGCAACATGGAAACCCTTGCACTCGACGTGGAAGGTGGCTTCGGCGAGATCGTCATGTATTACATCACCGAGTACTGGTTCATCATCATTCCCGCGGTGGCAGGAATCGTACTAGCAAGCGGAGTCATGGGTGCCAGGCGAGCGAAGATAAAGAAGGCAAAGAAAGCCAAGGCCCAGCAAAAAGCCAAGAAGGCACTTGCCTCGAAGATGACTGGCAAGACCGCGCCACTTAGCGGGAAAGCCATCCCGTTCGCTGGCAAGGATATTCCCATGTTTGGCAAGGGTGGAAAGGCACTCAAGGAAGCAGGAGCTGAAGCAGGTGAAAAGCCGCAGATGACCGCGGAGCAACTTGCGGAACTCGCCAAGACCGAAGAAGAAGTTACAACCTTCAAGGAAAAGAAAATCTGCATCGTGCACAAGGGTCCGGTTGGCGGTGCCATATATCTGTGTCCTGAATGTGATGCGCTGTATTGCATGAACTGTGCTAGTGCTCTCAAGCGTGCTGGTGAGCAATGCTGGCAATGTGGAGCTGCATTACAGGTTCCCGACACTGTTCCCGCGGATTCACCTACCGGCACCCAAGCGTCGGCGAAACCAAAGGCCCGGGCCAGCTACATGATGAAACACATGGACAGGGTTAACAGTGCCATGGACACCATTGGCATGCCACACGAGCTCAAGCTGAAATATCTCAAGGAAATGGCTGCTTTATCCGATCCCGACCAGGTTCGCTTCCTGATGGAACTTGAAAAGATGGCATTTCCTGAAAGGATAACACCCGACGAGATTTCACCCCTTAAGCCAGAAACCGAGGCACGAATCCAAGCAATCTCCAGGATCGATGGAGATCCCAGCACCATCCAAGATGCGGATATCGCGACGTTCTTGAACGGGCAATTCACGACACTCGATCCGGTGATCATTGAAGCCATCAACGAGCTGCCCTGGGAAAAGGAGAAGAAGTTATCCCTCGCCCGTGAGATCATTGCCTTGGACCCCGAAGAACGTGCCTTGTTACTCAAGGAAATGCTCAAGGAGCCGGAAGAAGACGAGGAGTAATTTATTTACCTCCTCCCTAGTTCCAACCAATCTTTTTACTTTTTTTGTTCGGTCCGAAACAAGACCCCGTGTCGTCTCTCAGTTTAGAAAGTATTATATCAACGATGCACTTGTATTTTCAATTAGAAAAAGATTAATGAAGACAACAACAAAATGGTGGTTGTCAAGACTAGATGAGGAAAGGATGGAATGGAGAATGGATATGCAATTAATCTTCCTCAGGATCTGGCATCCTGTCCAAGATTGCTCGAGCAAGGGTTTGAAAGCCAGCATTCACGTTGGTACCTTCCTTGGCTGAAGTTTCGAAGTACCCTGCTGAGCCGAATTCCTTTACAAGTTCCCTGCCTTGTTCTTCATTGATGACACGCTCGTCGACCAAGTCAATTTTATTTGCCATGATCACGCTAGGAGTGTCTTCGGGAACCGTCTTCAAGATCTCATCACGCCAACCCCGCAAGTGTCCCAAGGTTGGTTCCCGGGTCACATCATACACGAAAATGATACCCGAGCTTCCCTTGTAGAACGGGAACCTGACCGACTTGAAATGGGGTTGCCCCGCGAGATCCCACAACTGGAGTCGCGTGTCGGGATACATCTTTTCCTTCGTTGAAAGCGTCTCGCTCGGTATCAATTTCAGGGCGAAATTGCTTCCAATCGTCATGATGTACTGCGACGAGAATTTCTGCTCGGTAAAGTGCATCACCAGCGATGTCTTGCCCACCGCGCCGTCACCCACTACCACCACCTTGAATATGTACCCGCGAGATGACATGGTTGATTCAGGTCCCACCTGTTATATGTATCGAAGGTCTATAGTGAATAATGTTTTTTTCCAATAAATAATCCTCCAATTATTCTCGCATGTTGATGTCTGGCGATCGACCATTGGACGGTTCCTGGCCAAGTGGCACTTGGGAAGAGTTCCTTGTTATCCCTTGTCGCGCTTCCCACGCGAAGTGCACCTCGAAGGCGACAGATATGATGAAAAATGGAGCGATCGTGGCAATAGCATGCCAGGTGGTTGGCCAGAGCATCCTGAAGGACCATATAAACGCCGCTTGGTTCAATGGGAATAACCATGGTATCCCGCCGGCAAAGGGCCACATGAAAGTGTCGAGAAACAGGTGGCACGCGCCACCGGCGAAGAACAACAGGAAAGGCTCGTCAAAAATGCCCCGGATCTTTTCCTTGAGCATTCGTTTTCGTGGTATTGCATTTACGTGGGCAGATCCCGAGCTCGCTTTATCCGGGTCATTCCATCCTTGGAAGAACGCCGAAAGGAGCAAGCTCCACGCGAACACGCCAAGCAATGAGTGTGACCCCACGTTTAACGGGTAGGCGACGAAAGCACTGATGACGTCATTACCCAAGAACTCTGCAACCACGGTGATGGATCGAACCAAGTCCGGCATGACATTTCCCACGAGGAAGATCACCCGCATGGCGCCCTCCATGTTCAAAACGGTCGTGATGGTGAACGCGAGCATCAGGTGCGCGATCCAATCAGGCATTCTCGTTTACCACTTCCGGTTGTGAAATTCTTCTTGGCGGTTCTACTCTTGCAGTCTTGGAGTTGCTTGCGTCCTTCTTCCGTTGTACCAGCGAAATATGCTTGATATTGATCTTGAAATAGTACAAGATCAATAGCACGATGGTGGGTGCGGCAATCAAGGAATAGATGTAAGTGCGCTTGCTATCGAGATGCAAGATGTTGGTACATTGCACGTATCCCTCGCTGTTTACCTTGCAAGTTCCCTTAATCGCGTGCGAGTCTCCCTCCACCACGTCCCGGCCATCCTCCGTCGTGAACGTGCTCCAATTCTCTATCTTGACAAGGATTTCAACTTGGAGAATCTCATCCCGGACGTTAAACGTGAGAGTATCGTTGACTAGATTTAGTTGCACGTGAAATATCTCGCTAACGAATGCCACTACCTGTCCTTCGAGCACATCATCATGAACCCCGAGCTGGCCCACGTCGACCGTGTAAGGTGCATCAAACCACCGGGTTGGCACGGGCTTGTGAAGTACCCATGCCGATCCAATGCCCATGGAAAGGACCACGAAAGCGCAGAATGCACCAATCTTTACCGGCCGGGATCTCGTTTCGGATGTTTCGGATTGCATGCGTATGATGTACATTCACCAACCTATTTGTAACATGGCAGGATGACCATTGGTTCCTTGTAACTTGGCATGTTTTAATTCCGTGCATGGAGCAGGAATCCTTTTCTTTGCTTCCATGTTATTGTCCATTGCTATCCCCCTGGGATGCATTCCTTAATTGATTGGTCCAAGTGAATCGTCTGGCAAGGGGGCGTGAGGTGTTTCTCGTGCAATTGAAGGGAAAACGGGTGTTGGTTACCGGCGCGGCTGGTTTCATCGGTTCCCACTTGGTGGATGCTCTCGTGAACGAAGGATGCATCACCCTTGGCCTTGACGACCTGTCCAACGGCACCCTCTCGAATCTCTCCCATCATGAGGAAACGTCCTTGTTTTCCTTCATCAAGGGTGACATCAAGGATGAGGCAACCGTGATGCATCTTGCCCGGAAGGTTGATATCATCTTTCACGAGGCTGCTTTCGTGAGCGTGCCACGATCTGTCGTGCATCCAAGAGAATGCCATTCAATCAATGTCACTGGTACCTTGAACGTGCTGGAGGCAGCACGGTTGCTCGATGTCCAGAAAGTGGTGATCGCATCCAGCGCGGCAGTGTATGGTGATGATCCAACCGTTCCCAAGGTGGAAACGATGATTCCAATGGCTTCTTCGCCATACGCTGCATCCAAGATCGCAGCCGAGGCATACCTCCACTCCTATCACGAGGTACACGGGATGGATACCACGGCACTAAGGTATTTCAACGTGTACGGTCCCCGGCAGGAGGCATCACCATATAGTGGGGCGATTTCCATCTTCAGGTCGAACATCCTGGAAGGAAAGCCACCCGTGATTTTTGGAGACGGGGGGCAAAGTAGGGATTTCATACACGTGCAGGATGTCGTGAATGCCAACTTGCTGGCAGCAACCGCTCCTGAAGCCGCGGGGGAAACCATCAACATAGGCACGGGTGTCGCCAGTACGGTAAGGGACGTCGTGGAAATCATGTTGAAGATTTGTGGAAAGCCTGAGTTGAAATACAAGATTGCTCCTGAACGGGAAGGTGACGTGCGCCATAGCTTGGCGAGTATCGAAAAGGCGAAGAACATCTTGGGTTTTAAACCAAGTCTCCCGCTCGAGATTGGATTGAAGGACTACCTTGCTGGCGAGATTTCATGAAGATACCATGGTACTATATGAAGCACCGACCACGATAGAGCATGAACCCATCATGAAAGTATTGATCACTGGCGCGGGAGGATTCATCGGTTCCCATCTTGTTGATTTCTTCTTGAGTGAGAAACACCAGGTGTGTGCCATCGTCAAGCCAGGAGCACCGACGAACAACTTGAATCAAGTGTACGATGCAAGAACCGGAAAGGCGAAAATGGATAGTTTGGACGTGAAATTCTTGGACGTGCGGGACGCCACAGGGATGAGGGATGCCATTGAATCGTTTCGACCGGATGGCATCTTCCACATGGCAGCACAGAGCTACGTGAAGCCCTCGTGGGAGGACCCGGTGACCACCATGGACGTGAATGTAAATGGTACCATCAACGTTTTCGAGCCTGTTAAGGCGTTAGAACTGGATACTCGGGTGATCGTGGCTTGCAGCAGCGCGGAGTATGGCACCATCACCAAGGACGATATTCCCATCAAGGAATCCCTCCCGTTGCAACCCTTGCATCCCTACGGAATCAGCAAGGTGGCACAGGATCTGCTCGCCAGGCAATATCACCTGAATTTCGGCATCAACACGATTAGGCTACGGTTTTTCAATCAAACAGGCATCCGGAAGGTGGGTGATGCATGCGCCGATTTTGCCACCAAGATAGCGAAAATCGCTGTTGGAAAGGCAGATCCAGTCATCAATGTTGGAAACTTGGAGACGGCAAGAGATATCCAAGATATACGTGATTGCATCTCTGCTTGTTGGAAGGCATTCCAAGGTGCGAAGGCGGGGGAAGTGTATAATTGTTGCACGGGAAGATCAAGCCATATACGTGAGGTGCTGGAATTGCTCATCGATCTTGCTGGAATCGACGTGAAGGTGAACGAGCGTTCCAAGGGCAAGCTCAGGTTCCAAGATGAGCTCACCATCCTTGGTGATGGAACGAAATTGCGGGAAGCAACGGGATACTCGCCCCGCCATGATATCCACGAAACGTTGGAGGACATGCTTGAATACTGGAAGGAGTATCACGCATCAGGTGAGCCTAGCGGGTATTCCAAAAGTTATTACATTCAGCCATGATGACTCTAGCCTCGCTTGATATTTCTGGCTTACTTGTTTTCGACTCTAACTTAAAAACAGGGCGTTTTAGCTGCTTTCTAGTGTCGAGTCAGAAGTTAAAAATCTTGGACATTCTTAGACATAGGGCGCGTGGTATCCACGCCGACTCCTGCTAAAATTGCAAGGACTCGAAAGCACGCGCAGGCGTAGGGTTAACCACCAAGGGCTTATGGCTAACTACCATGAATTCTTGGTTAAAACCCCGTGAACGAAAGGCTTTGAAACCAGGGATTAACCCTCCCGAGTTACAAGGACCACTCAGCCAGTCCAAACAAGCAACGGCACCAGGGCCGTGCACCGGGAAGTCGCACGTGCCACTTGTACAAACGGTGCCGTGGTAAAGCAAGAACCTAAATCCACCTTTCTGGAGCTAACTTTGATTTACATCTTGAAGAGATCATTAATAACTCCAATGATAAAGGGAATAGCCGTGGAAGCCGTTACCGCAATCAATTTCATCACTTCTGGAAAATCATAGGACCAAGTACCATAAGATTTCACTTCTTCAATCATTTCTTTAAGTAGATGGATAGATTCAATGATATCTTCCTGTTTGGTCCAGTTTGCTGAAATTTGTTTCAGTATATCTTCATTTACCATTGATTCAAAGTAAATATACTCTAACCGGGAAATGAGCTCGGTGTACGAATCTATCAAGGAGCTTTTAAAATCTTTAAGGAAAGCATGGATGCGTATCTGTGGCAAAATGAAGAATATTAGGCTAAATATTCCAAATCCCGTGGTCAACAAGCTAATTTGAAAGACATTTGCATCTAAAAATGACGGCAAAA